>NZ_JBICKE010000070.1:0-186785 GCF_043103865.1 Pseudomonas sp. yb_5 | reverse complement strand
ATCGAAGCAGCCGTCGAGAAACTGCAGAACGCGCGTAACCCGATCCTGGTGATCGGTGCCGGTGCCAACCGCAAGATGACCGCCAAGGTCCTCAAGCAACTGATCGACAAGACCGGCATCCCGTTCATCACCACCCAGATGGGTAAAGGTGTGGTCGACGAGCGTCACCCGCGCTTCCTCGGCAATGCTGCACTGTCGTCGGGCGACTTCGTTCACCGCGCCGTAGAAGCCGCCGACCTGATCATCAACATCGGCCACGATGTGATCGAGAAGCCGCCATTCTTCATGGTCCGTGGCGGCACCGAAGTCATCCACATCAACTTCCGCTCTGCCGAAGTCGATGCCGTGTACTTCCCGCAAGTAGAAGTGATCGGCGACATCGCCAACGCCGTGTGGCAGATCAGCGAAGCGCTGAATGACACTTCGCACTGGGACTTCACCCGCCTGATGGCCATCCGTGAAGCCAACGAAGCACAGATCGCCGAAGGCGCCGACGACGACCGCTTCCCGGTCTACCCACAGCGCATGGTTGCTGACATCCGTCGTGTACTGCCGTCCGAAGGCATCGTCGCTCTGGACAACGGCATCTACAAGATCTGGTTCGCTCGCAACTACAAGGCGCACAAGCCGAACACCGTGCTGCTGGACAACGCCCTGGCGACCATGGGCGCCGGCCTGCCATCGGCAATGGCTGCGCACCTGGTGCACCCGGACCGCCCGGTAATCTCGGTGTGCGGCGACGGCGGCTTCATGATGAACAGCCAGGAACTGGAAACTGCAGTACGTCTGGGCATGCACATCACCGTGGTGATTCTGCGTGACGACGGCTACGGCATGATCCGCTGGAAGCAGGCCAACATGGGCTTCACCGACTTCGGCCTGGACTACGGCAACCCGGACTTCGTCAAATATGCCGAAGCCTACGGCGCCAACGGCCACCGCGTGGAAAGCGCCGAAGGCCTGCTGCCGCTGCTGGAGCACTGCATCAAGACCCCGGGTGTGCACGTGATCGACTGCCCGGTCGATTACAGCGAGAACGACCGCATCCTCAACAGCGAGCTGCGTGAGCGCGCCCTGGCGGTGTAAGCCCTGACAGGCCGGCGCCGTCCTTTTTCAGGGGCGGCATTGCGCTGCGAAAAGGCCCGTATAGCTGACAGTGATATGTCGGCGTTACGGGCCTTTTCATGACACAAGACTGCCTCTGAATCCCACTCACCCCAGATCAAGCAGGCCTTGCAGGCTGGCCAGAATGGCATTGGCGTCATAAGGCTTGCGCGCGACGGGCACATGCTGCAAGTGCTCGGGAATGCTGATGCCTTCGCCGTAGCCGGTGGCAAAGAGGAACGGAACCTGCCGGCGAACCAGCTCATCCGCTACGGAAATGGAGGTTCCGGTGCCCAGGTTGACATCCAGTATTGCCGCGTCCGGTGTGTGGCTGCCAAGCAGTTGCATGGCTTGGTCCTCGGAGCTGGCGGTGATCACGTCCGTGATTTGCGCATCATTGAGGATTTGCTCCAAGCCTACTGCAATCACCAGTTGATCCTCGAGTATCAGCACACGCAAGCCCGAGCGTGCTGCAAAGGCGCCGCGTTCACGCGCCAAGGGCGTGGCCGGGAGAGCGGTTTCTGCCGCTTCGGCTACGGAAAGGTGCTTGGCCGGGATTCTGAAAAAGCCTTGCAGGCCTTCGGGGTGATATTCCACCGTGCTGGTGCCACCCAGATCGAACGGGATGCTGCGGTCGATCAGCACCGTGCCGAAGCCGCTGCGGCTGGGCGGGCGTACCGTTGGCCCACCACTTTCACGCCAACTGATGGCACAGGCGTGGGTGGCGTCGATTGCCCAGCTCACCGAAAGCTTGCCGCCGGCCCGCGATAGCGCACCATACTTGGCCGCGTTGGTGGCCAGTTCGTGCAGCACCAGCGCCATGACCGAGTACGCGCGCGCATCGAGGATGACGTTCGGGCCCTGCAATTCGATCACGCTGGCAGCCGTGCGATAGGGCGAAAGCTCGGCCTCCAGCAGGTTCGTCAGGCGCCCGCCACCGTCACCGCGCACCACCTGGTCGTGGGCCAACGACAATGCCTGGATACGCCCTTTCAGCGTTGCCACATAGTCCTGCAGGGTCTGGCTCTCCGGGGTCGGATGGGCAACCAGCGCACCAATCAGCGACAGGATGTTCTTGACCCTGTGGTTGAGCTCTTCGTTGAGCATGCGCTGGCGTACTTCAGCCTTGGCGCGTTCACTGGCGAGCAGCTCGCTGTTGTGCAGCACCACTTCTACGATAGCGGTACGGATGGCATCGCCAAACTGGCGGTCCTGCTCGGTCCAGGGTAGCGACTGCTGGTGAACGGTTTCTTTCCAGATGGCGAAGCTTTTGCGGGGCGTCAGGCGGTCGCCCAACGCGCCGCTGTCATAGGTCTTGTTCGGGTCCCCGGCCCAGTCGAGTGTCTCGACCACCTCCTTGCGGAAGAAGATCAAGTAATCCCTTGGGTGTTGCGACATCGGGATGATCAGCACACCCGACACATCATTAAAATACGCCTGGGCCGACGGGAGCACTGTCGACAGGCGATTGGACGCCCAGATTCGGCCTTCGCTGACCATGTCTGCCAGGCGCAGCAGATCAGGCACGGCCGTTTGGGGCGGCGCCAGCCCTGCGCACGACCAGCGGCCTAGCAGCGACATGCCGATGCCGTCGCAGGGAATCAGCGACATCAACCGGGGCAGGCGTGCATGGAAGAACCCATCAATGTCCGCCGTCTGATTGGCGTCGCGCAGCAGGCTGTCCAGCGCTTTGTGGATGCGCACGGCGGCTTCGAGTTTTTGCCGGCTACGCAGGGTCTCTATATGCAGGGAGAAGAACTCACCGAACATCTCGGCGGCCACACGTTGTCCCATGGACAGCGTGCGTGGTGCGTAGTGATGGCAGGCAATCATTCCCCACAGCTCGCCGTTGACGATGACGGAAATCGACATCGAGGCGCCTACGCCCATGTTGCACAGGTATTCGCAATGGATCGGCGAGACGCTGCGCAGGTGCGCGTAGGACAGGTCGAGTGGTTCGCCCGAGGGGTCGAGCACCGGGTTGATGGCGACCGTTTTGAACTGGGCGTCGGAGATTACCCGGATCGGGTTGCGCAGGTAGAGCGCGCGGGCCTGCTGGGGGATATCGGAGGCAGGAAAATACTGGCCCATGAAGCTTTCGAGGTCGCCACGCTTGGCCTCGGCAACCACCTTGCCGGCACCGTCTGCTCCCAGCTGGTAGATCATCACCCGGTCGTAACCGAGCACCGCCCGGACAAAACGGGCGGCGTCGCGGAACAGCTTGCTGGTCTGGTCGATTTCGCGCAGTTGGGCAATCAGCGTGCGGGCCAACTCGATCGGCTCGGCGATGCTCGCGCCGGCGGGTTCGAATTCGAGGATTGCCGTGCCTTTGTACAAGTGGGCGGCGATGTCGACGGCCTCGCCGTTGGGCAGCGTCACGCCAAAACTGAGCGCGGGCCGCGAGGCGTCCCGGGTGCGGGCAAGTGCATTGCGAAGCGTATGTGTCACTTCATCACCAAGCACCGCGTGCAGTTTCTGACCATTGATATCGTTTGCTACACCCAGCACTTGTGGGGCGTTGACCGAATGGCGCAGCACCACGGTCGCCGAGGTATCACAGGCCAGCAGGCAGCCATGGGGCTGGATGCTCCCGGGAATCTGGATGGGCTCCCGGTCGCAGTTGGTCAGGTTAACTTGGGGGTTGTAGGTCATCGGCCCGTGCCTGTGGGTAAGGGGAGGCGGGCAGCAGGTCCGCCATCGTCCGTCAGCCTAGCAGGCATTGAACGCCTTGGGGATGGTGGGCCGCTCCATTCCCAGGGCGGTGCGCTGCTGCTGATCAGTCAGCTTTGGAGTACAGATGTGCTCTTGTCGTGAATCGCTTGAAGGCAGCTGTGATCAATGGTCTCATCCCGCGCTTGAGCCAACTGGTATTGCAAGATGAACCGCCCACTGTTTATTTCCATCGATGGGCCCAAGGGTACCGGCAAGACCACGCTGCTGGAGGCCGTCACTCAAGCGTTGCGGCTGGACGGGAACAAGGTGATCCGCCTCTGCGAAAGAAAGAATGACCCTCACCGTGGCGAGACCATGGCCCTGGTCAACCAGCTTTCCAGAAGCCCTTGCCAGGACCTTGAGTTCAAGGTTTGCGAGCGCTTCGCTGAAAGCCGCGCCTGGATTTCCCGGCATGTACTGCCCAGGCAGCCCGCTGACAGCATCATCCTGATTGATCGCTGGTACCCCTCTGACGCTGCGTTTCGCCGCACAGTGCCGTTTGACAAGATCCTGCGCCTGAACCTCGAACGGAACGTGCAAGTACCCGATCTGCATGTTGGGGTGGTCACAACGCCTGAAACCTCATGGGCAAGGGCCGCGGCGCGCACACGTGGGCTGGGCAGTACGGTGATCCATAACCTGGATGAACAAATTGCCTGTACCGAGGCGTTCGAGCGTGCGGTTGCGGAGCAAGGCTGGGTGCTGTGCCGCAATGAAGGGACTGTCGACGAGGCAACGCGGCAGGTCGTTCGCGAGATTCAGGGCGTGCTTCGACACCTGTGAGGCAGGGGCGAGTACGGCCTGAATACTGCCTTTGCAGGTATCAGGCGCCCTGCCGGTCGATGTCACGGCGCAGGACTACCGACGTGGTGATGTCATCCACCGATTCGTGACGTGCCACGTTGTCGCGTACCTGGTTGAGGTCGTCGATCGTCCGGGTCTCCACTTCAACCACCAGGTCAAGCTGACCGCTCACCGACGAAACCCGCCGTACGCGCGCGTCCGTTGCCAACTGGTCGAGCAACCCCATGGCAGGCGTGCGCTGCAACGTCACCAGCAAGATGGCGCGTATGACGTTGGCGTCTATTTCGCCGATGTCAGCGCGATAACCGCGAATGATCCCGCTGCGTTCAAGGTTGGCTACCCGCTCGGTGGTGGCGCTTCTGGAAAGGCCTATGCGGCCGGCTAATGCCTTGAGCGCAATGCGCGCGTCCTTTGACAGTACCTCAAGAATTTCACGATCTTTAGCGTCCAGATCACGCATTCCACCCCCTTGATAAGCTTGCCGTCATTATGCCGGCCGGTACCGGCATAATGCCTGTTGCGCCCGACCGTATGCAGGGTGTCCGTTTCGGCGGCGCATGACAAGCTATTGCAAAAACAATTCGCGCGCTCGGAACCTGATGATATGACAGACCTTTCCCACCCGGCACCTCGGTTTTCGGCAAGCGATGCAGAGGGCCTTGCAAAAGATTTCTTCGATGTCACCGGCACTGCAACGCCCCTGGATGGGGAACGTGATCGCAATTACCGGCTGGATACGGGCGTAGATGCAGGCTGGATACTGAAAATCGTCAATGCCAGCGAGCCCAGGGTAGAAAGCGAGTTTCAAACCGCGCTACTCGATCACCTGGCCGTGCATGGCGCGCATTTGGGCGTGCCACACCTGCGGGCCAGCGTGACTGGCGACTACCTGCCGTCTGTGGCCAGCAGCACCGGTGAAAAGCACGCTGTGCGCCTGGTCAGCTGGCTGGCTGGCACGCCACTTGCCAAGGCCAGTCGTTCCATGGCGCTGATGAGAAACTTCGGCCAGGCACTCGGTGAACTTGACCGTGCCCTGCAGGGCTTCATGCACCCGGGCGCAGTCCGTGACCTGGACTGGGACTTACGCCACGCTGCGCGTTCCCGCTCGCGGCTGCACTGCATCAAGGCCCCTGATCGCCGGGCCATTGCCGAGCGCTTCATCGCCCGGTTCGAACAGACTGTACAGCCGAAGCTGGCGTCCCTTCGGGCCCAGGTGATCCACAACGACGCCAACGACTGGAACATCCTGGTCGATGCCGAAACGGCCGGTAACGTGACTGGCTTCATCGATTTTGGCGATGCCGTGCACACCGTTCTGATTGCCGAGGTCGCGATCGCCAGCGCCTACGCCATTCTCGACATGGACGACCCGATCGGCGCTGCAGCTGCGCTGGTGGCCGGCTTCCATGAGAAGTACCCGTTGCAAGCGCAAGAGCTTGATGTGCTGTTCAACCTGATTGCCATGCGCTTGGTCATCAGCGTCACGTTCTCCGCTTCCCGGCAGGACCAGACCGACGACAACCCTTACCTGGCGATCAGTGAAGCGCCTGCCTGGCGTCTACTGGAGCAGCTTGATTCGATGAACCCACGGTTGGCCACCGGCATTTTGCGCAAGGCCTGTGGTTTCGATGCCATCGAAGGTGCGGGGGAAGTCCGCCGCTGGATCGCCGACAACCACAAGTCGTTTGCCGACCTGGTGCGCCCGTCAGCCGCCATTCTCGACAAGGTCATCGCGCCGTTTGGCGATGCCAGCCATGAGATGACCATCGCCTCGGCCCAGCAGCGCCCTGCAGATGCGACGCGGTGGTGGAATGAATTCTCTGTCGCGCACAAGGTGCCGCTGGCCATCGGGCCATGGGGCGAGTTACGTGCCATCTATACCGACAGTGCCTTCGAGTCTCGCTTCATCAAGGGGCAGCACCGTACCCTGCATATCGGGGTAGACCTGGTGATGCCAGCGGGTACGCCGCTGTACGCACCCATCGCCGGAACCGTCAGAAGCGTCGAGGTCGAGCCAGGCCCGCTGGGTTATGGCGGCCTGGTGATGCTTGAGCATACCCCACCCGGTTGCCCGCCCTTTCTGACACTCTGGGGGCACATGGCCCACGAGGCGCTCAGCCGTTTGCAGGCCGGTGACAAGCTTGAAGCTGGCGACCTGGTCGGCTACATGGGCAGCGATCACGAGAATGGCGGCTGGATTCCCCACCTGCATCTGCAGGTGGTCACCGATACCCGGCTGAGCGCGTGCGAGGTCATTGGCGTGGGTGAGCCAGCGTACCGCGACACGTGGGCCGACCTGTTCCCCGATGCTTCGGCCCTGGCCGGTATCCCGCCAGAGACCTACAGCCAGCAGGGGATGACCAAGGCCCAGATCATTGCCAGGCGCAAGGAACTGCTGCTCCCTAACCTGTCCATTTCGTACACCGATCCGATCAAGTTCGTGCGCGGGGATGGCGTATGGCTGATCGACAACTTCGGGCGGGCCTACCTGGACTGCTTCAACAACGTCTGCCACCTGGGCCATGGTCATCCCGACGTGGTCGAAGCCTTGACCCGCCAGGCTGCGCTGCTCAACACCAATACCCGCTACCTGCACGACAACATCGTCGAATACGCCGAACGCCTGACCGGCACTTTGCCAAAGGGCCTTTGCGTAGCGTCCTTTGGCTGCTCGGGGAGTGAGGCCAACAGCCTGATGCTGCGTATGGCGCGCAACTACACAGGCAGTGATCAGGCGATCGTGCTGGACTGGGCCTACCACGGCACCACGCAGGAACTGATCGATCTGAGCCCTTACAAGTACAAGCGCAAGGCGGGCAAGGGCAGGGCGGCGCATGTTTACGAGGCCGTAGTCCCGGACAGCTACTACGCCCCCGAGCACTGGCCCGTGGAAGCGCACGGCAAGCGCTTTGCCGAGTCGGTGGCAGAGCAGCTGGACGCCATGCGCAAGGCAGGCAAGCGCCCCGGTTTTTTCATTGCCGAGTCGATCCCGAGCGTGGCGGGGCAGGTGTTTTTGCCCGAACACTACCTCAAGGAGGTGTACGCCATGGTGCGAGCCGAAGGTGGGCTGTGCCTGGCCGATGAGGTTCAGGTCGGGTTTGGCCGGGTCGGCAGCCACTGGTGGGCATTCGAGACCCAGGGCGTGGTCCCGGATGCCGTCAGCATGGGCAAACCCATTGGTAACGGCCACCCGATGTCGGCGGTAGTGACCACGCGCGAGGTTGCCGATGCTTTCAACAACGGCATGGAGTATTTCAACACCTTCGCCGGTAACCCGGTGTCATGTGCGGTAGGCCTGGCGGTGCTCAATGCAATCGAGCGCGACCGGTTGAAAGACAACGCCTTGAATGTCGGCCATTACCTGCTCGATGGTTTGCGCAAGCTTCAGCAGCAATTCGACGTGATTGGTGATGTGCGCGGATTGGGCCTGTTTCTCGGCGTCGTGCTGGTCACCGACCGCCAGTCGAAGGCGCCAGCCACGGCCCTGGCCAGAAAAGTGGCGGATGGCGCCCGGGAGCGCGGCGTATTGATCGGCACCGAAGGCCCGCATGACAACGTGCTGAAAATGCGGCCCTCGATGATTTTCAGCCGGGCCAATGCGGACTTCCTTCTCGAAGTGCTGAAAGACAGCTTCATCGCGGCGCTGAAATAGCGTTCAGGGCGGGCAGGGCGCGTCCATGAGCACGCCCTGCGTCGCGCCTGTCTGGCGCTCTGGGCAAGTTGACAGATTCAAGCCCCTCTGAGGCCCAGGCCTTCGCGGGCCTGGCCATGCAGGCCGGAGGCTTCTGGCAATGCCGTGACCTTGATCGCACGCACCGGCACGGCGAACTTGGCGCCGATTTTCGAAAACCGCTCCAGCAGCCTGAAGTTGATCGCCTGCTGAATGTCCATGTACAGGTTGTAGCCTGGGTCCTGGACGATATAGACACACTCGTACTCCAGCGCCTCTTTGCCGAAGCCGCGCAGGTGAGCGCGATCGAAACGCGCCTGCTCCTGGGTCTTGATGGCGTCTTCTACGATGCCTGGCGCTTTCTTCACAGCCTCGGTGGGCGTGTCGTAGGAAAGCCCGAACTCAAACACGATGCGACGTTCCTGCAGGCGCTTGTAATTCTGGATGGTGCTGCTGATCATGCTGGCATTGGCCATGACGATCTGTTCGCCGCCGAGGCTACGGATGCGTGTAGTCTTCAGGCCGACGTGTTCAACGGTACCCGCCAGGGGCCCGATGACGATGAAGTCACCGATCTCGAACGGCTTGTCCACGGCGATCGACAACGAAGCGAACAGGTCGCCAAGGATATTCTGCACAGCCAGCGCCACTGCGATGCCGCCCACGCCAAGGCTGGCGACGAAGGCGGTGATGTTCACCCCCAGGTTCGACAGCATCGCCAGCACCACCACAGACCACAGCAGTACTCGCGCGCCCCAGGCCGAAAGGGTAGCCAGCGCGCTGCCCTGATTCAGGCCGTCGGTGCGGTGGCGGGCGAAGTAGCGGCTCAGGCCCAGGCCGATGGCGCGGTTGGCCCACAGGCCAATCTGCAGGGCCGCGACCACGAACCACAGGCTGCTGACCCTGCTTAGCCAGCGCTCGGGCAGGTCGAGCATGCTCAGACCCACCAGCAATGAGGCCAGCAACAACAGAAAGTTGCTGGTGCCGGAAAGCACCTTGGCCATTACCTGGCTCAATGGGCCTTCGTGTTCGGACCACCGCCGTATCCGGCGTATCAGGAAGCTGATTGCGGCACGGGCGACCAGGAAGGTCACGATGGCGACTGTCAGCGCCACCAGCAGATTGAGAATGGAGATGCCAAATACGGTGGTGTCGCTGAAAAACGCGATGATGCGGTCGTTCATGAGTACCTCGCCTCTGGGTTGATTTGCCAAGGTGCTTTCTTGGGACGTCAAAGAGGCGCTACAGGTCGATCGGATTTCACCACGCTGGGCAGACGGAGTCAGTCTCTGTAGATTTTTTTCAATAACCGCAACAGTTCAGTCCTCTCGTCATCCGACAGGTTGGATGTCGCCTGATGATCGCTGTCAGCGGCGATGTGCTTCAACTCCTTCAACAGGGCTTCGCCCGATTTGCTCAGGAAAATCCCGTACGAGCGCTTGTCCGGTTTGCACCGCACGCGCACGGCCAGCGCGCGCTCTTCCAGTTTGTTCAGCATTGGCACGACTTGCGGCGGTTCGATAGCCAGCGCACGCGCCAGGTCGGCCTGCATCAGCCCGGGATTCTGGTCGATGATCGCCAGGGCGGAAAATTGTGCCGGGCGCAGGTCATGGGCCGAGAGCCGAGCGATAAGGTTCTGAAACAGCTTCAATTGCGCGCGTCGCAAGGCGTAGCCGATCAAGTCTTCAAGCACCCCTTCTCCCACAGGAGCAGCCACGCAAGCGTCGTCGGTAGTACGGGCAGACCTAGCCATCAGGGTTCATGCTCCTCGATCATGGGTAAGAAAGTTACCTATTTTGCCTATCCTTCTGCGATCCGGCTAGTGCAGGTCGGGCAAAAAGGCAGCGCGCTAACCTTGGCACAAAGATAATTTTGTTAATGGTTAATTGACATAACTAATTTGACCCGTTAGCGTGAGCCCATCACCCCGAACAACAAGAGTGCAGAACCATGAGCAAATACGAAGGCCGCTGGACCACCGTGAAGGTCGAACTGGAGTCGGGCATCGCCTGGGTGACCCTCAATCGCCCGGAAAAACGCAATGCCATGAGCCCCACCCTGAACCGGGAAATGGTCGACGTGCTGGAAACCCTCGAGCAGGACGCCGACGCTGGCGTGCTGGTACTGACCGGTGCTGGCGAGTCCTGGACCGCGGGCATGGACCTGAAGGAGTACTTCCGCGAGGTGGACGCCGGCCCGGAAATCCTCCAGGAAAAAATCCGTCGCGAAGCCTCGCAATGGCAATGGAAGTTGCTGCGTCTGTATGCCAAGCCGACCATCGCCATGGTCAACGGCTGGTGCTTCGGCGGTGGCTTCAGCCCACTGGTGGCATGCGACCTGGCGATCTGCGCCAATGAAGCGACCTTCGGCCTGTCGGAAATCAACTGGGGCATCCCGCCTGGCAACCTGGTCAGCAAGGCCATGGCCGATACCGTTGGCCATCGTCAGTCGCTGTACTACATCATGACCGGCAAGACCTTCGATGGCCGCAAGGCTGCCGAGATGGGCCTGGTGAACGACAGCGTGCCGCTGGCCGAGCTGCGTGAGACCACCCGCGAGTTGGCGCTGAACCTGCTGGAAAAAAACCCGGTGGTGCTGCGCGCCGCGAAGAATGGTTTCAAGCGCTGCCGCGAGCTGACCTGGGAACAGAACGAAGACTACCTCTACGCCAAGCTCGACCAGTCTCGCCTGCTGGACACGACAGGTGGCCGCGAGCAGGGCATGAAGCAGTTCCTCGACGACAGGAGCATCAAGCCAGGCCTGCAGGCCTACAAGCGCTGAGTCGCACCGCGGGCGGTGGTGCGCCGCGCCAAAGCCCGCGGGTATTTCTCTATAACGACAACAAAGAGGAATGAGCATGTTGCAGGTGCCTTTGCTGATTGGCGGGCAGTCGCGCCCCGCCAGTGATGGACGAACCTTCGAGCGCTGTAACCCGGTGACCGGCGAGGTGGTGTCGCAAGCTGCTGCCGCCACACTGGCTGATGCTGATGCCGCCGTGGCTGCTGCCAGCGCGGCGTTTCCGGCCTGGGCCGCCCTGGCGCCGGGCGAGCGGCGCAGCCGCTTGCTGGCAGGTGCTGATCTGTTGCAGGCGAGGGCTGGCGAGTTCATCGCCGCTGCCGGTGAAACCGGGGCCATGGCCAACTGGTATGGCTTCAACGTGAAGTTGGCCGCCAACATGCTGCGCGAGGCAGCAGCCATGACCACGCAGATCACCGGTGAAGTGATCCCCTCGGACGTCCCCGGCAGCTTTGCGATGGCCCTGCGCGCGCCTTGCGGCGTGGTGTTGGGCATCGCGCCGTGGAACGCTCCGGTGATACTGGCCACGCGTGCCATTGCCATGCCGCTGGCCTGCGGCAACACCGTGGTGCTCAAGGCTTCGGAGCTGAGCCCGGCGGTCCATCGGCTGATCGGCCAGGTGCTGCACGATGCAGGCATCGGCGACGGCGTGGTCAATGTCATCAGCAATGCGCCGCAGGATGCACCGGCCATCGTCGAGCGGCTGATCGCCAACCCAGCGGTCCGCCGGGTCAACTTCACCGGCTCGACGCACGTCGGGCGCATTGTCGGCGAACTGGCGGCCCGCCACCTCAAGCCAGCGCTGCTCGAACTGGGCGGCAAGGCGCCTCTGTTGGTGCTCGACGATGCCGACCTGGACGCCACGGTCGAAGCGGCGGCCTTCGGTGCCTACTTCAACCAGGGGCAGATCTGCATGTCCACCGAGCGCCTTGTGGTGGACAGCCGTATTGCCGACGCCTTCGTCGACAAGCTGGCGGTGAAGATCGCCGGGCTGCCTGCAGGTGATCCGCAGGCCAGCACCTCGGTGCTCGGCTCGCTGGTCAGCGCAGCGGCCGGCGAGCGCATCAAGGCACTGATCGACGATGCCGTGGCCAAGGGCGCGCGCTTGGTTTGTGGCGGCCAGCTGGAGGGCAGCATCCTGCAACCGACCTTGCTCGACAACGTCGATGCCAGCATGCGCTTGTACCGCGAGGAGTCCTTCGGCCCGGTGGCGGTGGTGCTGCGCGCCGAAGGAGACGAAGCCTTGCTGCAGTTGGCCAACGACTCGGAGTTTGGTCTGTCATCGGCCATTTTCAGCCGCGACACCAGCCGCGCCCTGGCCTTGGCCCAACGGGTGGAGTCAGGTATCTGCCATATCAACGGCCCGACCGTTCACGACGAAGCGCAGATGCCGTTTGGTGGGGTCAAGTCCAGCGGCTACGGCAGCTTCGGCAGCCGCACGGCCATCGATCAGTTCACCCAGTTGCGCTGGGTCACCCTCCAGCACGGCCCGCGTCACTATCCCATCTAGCCGCTGCAGGCCCAGGCCACCGGCAAGATGACCGCCGCCCGTAATACCGGGCGGCGGCAGGATGTACAACAAGAACAAGGAGCAACCTGCGTGAATAACGAAGCCCGCTCAGGGTCGATCGACCCTGGCCAACGTCCGCGCTACCGCCAGGTGGCCATCGGGTATCCCCGGGTGCAGGTCAGCCACGTCGACGACGTGCTGCGCATGCACCCTGTCGAGCCACTGGCGCCGCTGCCGGCGCGCCTGCTCGAGCGCCTGGTGCACTGGGCCCAGGTGCGCCCGGACACCACTTTCATCGCGGCACGCCAGGCAGACGGTGCCTGGCGTTCGATCAGCTACGTGCAGATGCTCGCCGATGTGCGCACAATCGCCGCCAACTTGCTAGGGCTGGGCCTCAGTGCCGAGCGCCCGCTGGCGCTGCTTTCCGGCAACGACATCGAACACCTGCAAATCGCCCTCGGCGCGATGTATGCCGGTATTGCCTATTGCCCGGTGTCGCCGGCCTACGCGCTGTTGTCGCAAGACTTCGCCAAGTTGCGCCATGTCTGCGAGGTACTCACCCCCGGAGTGGTCTTCGTCAGCGACAGCCAGCCGTTCCAGCGCGCCTTCGAGGCGGTGCTGAACGACTCGGTCGGCGTGATCAGCGTGCGTGGCCAGGTCGCAGGTCGCCCCCATATAAGCTTCGACAGCCTGTTGCAACCGGGTGACCTGGCGGCGGCCGATGCGGCTTTCGCCGCCACCGGGCCGGACACCATCGCCAAATTCCTCTTCACCTCGGGCTCGACCAAGCTGCCCAAGGCGGTGATCACCACCCAGCGCATGCTGTGCGCCAATCAGCAGATGCTTCTGCAGACTTTTCCGACGTTCGCCGAGGAGCCGCCGGTGCTGGTGGACTGGCTGCCGTGGAACCACACGTTCGGCGGTAGCCACAACCTCGGCATCGTGCTGTACAACGGTGGCAGCTTCTACCTCGACGCCGGCAAGCCAACCCCACAAGGCTTCGCCGAGACCCTGCGCAATCTGCGCGAGATTTCCCCCACGGCCTACCTCACCGTACCCAAGGGCTGGGAGGAGCTGGTCAAGGCACTGGAGCAGGACCCCGCGCTGCGCGAGGTGTTCTTTGCCCGCATCAAGCTGTTCTTCTTTGCCGCCGCAGGCCTGTCGCAAAGCGTCTGGGACCGGTTGGACCGCATTGCCGAGCAACACTGCGGCGAACGCATCCGCATGATGGCCGGCCTTGGCATGACCGAAGCTTCGCCATCGTGCACCTTCACCACCGGGCCTTTGTCGATGGCCGGCTATGTCGGGCTGCCGGCACCTGGCTGCGAAGTGAAGCTGGTGCCGTTGGGTGACAAGCTCGAGGCGCGCTTCCGTGGCCCGCATATCATGCCAGGCTACTGGCGCTCGCCGCAGCAGACCGCCGAGGCGTTCGACGAGGAGGGGTTCTACTGTTCGGGTGACGCGTTGAAGCTGGCCGATGCCAGGCAGCCCGAGCTTGGCCTGATGTTCGATGGCCGTATCGCTGAGGACTTCAAACTTTCGTCCGGGGTATTCGTCAGTGTCGGGCCGCTGCGCAACCGCGCAGTGCTGGAGGGCTCGCCTTACGTACAGGACATCGTGGTCACCGCGCCGGACCGCGAATGCCTGGGCCTGCTGGTGTTCCCACGCCTGCCCGAGTGCCGGCGGCTGGCCGGGCTGGCAGAGGATGCCAGCGATGCCCAAGTGCTGGCCAACGACACGGTGCGCAGTTGGTTCGCTGGCTGGCTGGAGCGATTGAACCGCGATGCCCAGGGCAACGCCAGCCGTATCGAATGGCTGTCGCTGCTGGCCGAGCCGCCGTCGATCGACGCTGGTGAAATCACCGACAAGGGCTCGATCAATCAGCGCGCCGTGCTGCAGCGGCGCGCCGCTCAGGTCGAGGCGCTGTACCGTGGCGAAGACCCCGACGCATTGCACGCCAAGGTGCGGCCTTGAGTGCGGCCGGGCTGTGCACCGTCTTCGAGGACACGGCCATCGTCCAGATGGTGCGTACGCCCTGGATCGACCTGGGTGGCGCATTGGCTGCGATCTCGCCCATCGACCTGGGCATTCAGGCCGGCCGTGCGGTGCTGGCACGTGCAGCTGCCACCCCTCAGGCGGTAGACAGCGTGCTCGCTGGCAGCATGGCCCAGGCCAGCTTCGATGCCTATATGCTGCCACGCCATGTCGGCCTCTACTGTGGCGTGCCGCAGGCGGTACCGGCACTGGCGGTGCAGCGTATCTGCGGCACGGGCCTTGAACTGTTGCGTCAGGCCGGTGAGCAGCTGCGCAGTGGCGCCCGCCAGGTGCTGTGCGTGGGTGCGGAGTCGATGTCGCGCAATCCGATCGCGGCCTATGAACACCGGGGCGGTTTTCGCCTGGGTGCGCCGGTCGGGTTCAAGGACTTTCTCTGGGAAGCCCTGTACGACCCGGCTGCCGGTGTGGACATGATCGGTACTGCGGAAAACCTGGCCCGTGCCTATGGCCTGGCGCGTGAAACGGTGGACGCATGGGCCCTGCGCAGCCATCAGCGGGCCCTGCAAGCCCAGGCGCAGGGCTGGTTCGACGAGGAAATCGTCAGCGTCACCGCGCAGGCATTAGAGGCAGAAGGCTGCCAGCCACGCGGCATCGCATTGCCGCGTGGCGTGAGTGAGGTCAGCCAGGACAGCCACCCACGGCCTACCGATGCGGCCGCACTGTCTAGGCTGCGCCCGGTGCACGCCGGTGGCGTGCAGACGGCTGGCAACAGTTGTGCGGTGGTCGATGGTGCGGCGGCAGCCTTGGTCACGCGCTACTCCGATTGCACTCATCCGCCTTTGGCGCGCTTGCTGATGGCCACGGCCGTTGGCGTGCCGCCGGGCCTCATGGGCATCGGGCCGGCGCCGGCCATTACCTTGCTGCTCGAGCGCAGCGGCCTGCGCCTGGAGCAGATCGACCGCCTGGAAATCAACGAGGCCCAGGCCGCCCAAGTGCTGGCGGTGGCCCAGGCGCTCGAACTCGATGTGGACAAGCTCAATGTCCATGGCGGCGCTATCGCCCTCGGTCACCCATTGGCCGCTACAGGTCTGCGCCTGGTCCACACCGTGGCCCGTCAATTGCGCGACGGCAACTTGCGCTATGGCATCGCAGCGGCGTGCATCGGCGGTGGCCAAGGCATGGCGCTGCTGATCGAAAACCCCCATTTCATTGCCTGACCCGGAGGTATCCGATGACCTGGAAGGCGCCCCTGCGCGACATGCAGTTCGTCTTGCAACACTGGCTGCGGGCCGATCAGGCCTGGGTGCAATTACCGGCGTACGCCGACGTCGACCTCGACCTGGCGGCCCAGGTATTGGAAGAGGCGGCCCGTTTCTGCGAGCAGGTGCTGGCCCCTTTGAACAGTTCGGGCGATCGCCAGGGCTGCCAGATGGCGGGCGGGGAGGTACGCACCCCGGACGGATTTCCGGCGGCTTATCGCGCCTATGTCGACGGTGGCTGGCCGTCCCTGGCATGCGCCCCGGCGCTTGGCGGCCAAGGGCTGCCGCTAGTGCTGGAGGCGGCCTTGCAAGAGATGCTGTTCGGCAGCAACCATGGCTGGGCCATGTACACCGGTATTGCCCACGGCGCCTACCTGTGCCTGAAAACCCATGCATCCGGCGCGCTGCAGGCGCGCTATCTGCCGGGCATCGTCAGCGGTGGCACCTTGCCTACCATGTGCCTGACCGAACCCCAGGCCGGCAGCGATCTCAGCCTGTTGCGCTGCCGCGCCGTGCCCTTGGGCGACGGTAGCTACGCGGTCAGTGGCAACAAGCTGTTCATCTCTGGCGGCGAACACGACCTGACCCGCGACATACTCCACCTGGTGTTGGCCCGGTTGCCGGATGCGCCGTCCGGCAGCCGCGGGCTTTCGCTGTTGCTGGTGCCCAAATGGCTGGAGGATGGCCAGCGCAATTCGCTGTACTGCGACGGCCTGGAACACAAGCTGGGCATCCGTGGCAGCGCCACCTGCGCACTACGCCTGGAGGGCGCCCGCGGCTGGCTGGTGGGTCAGCCCCATGGTGGCCTGGCGGCGATGTTCGTGATGATGAATTCCGCGCGGCTGCATGTTGGCTTGCAAGGGTTGGGGCATGCCGAGGCAGCCTGGCAACAGGCCCGCGACTATGCCCTGGAGCGGCGTCAGATGACTGCCCCGGGGCGGGCCAAGGGAGGCGCCCAAGGCGCCGACCCGATCCACCTGCACCCGGCCATGCGGCGGGTCCTGCTGGAGTTGCGGGTGCGTACCGAGGGGATGCGCGCGCTGGCCTACTGGACGGCCCAGTGGCTGGATATCGCCGAAGCCGCCGTCGAGCCTGCACAACGGGCGAAGGCCGCGACATTGGCGGCGCTGCTGACGCCCATCATCAAGGCGGCCTTCACCGAGCAGGGGTTCAGCCTGGCAAGCCAGGCCCTGCAGGTGTTCGGTGGCTATGGCTACACCCAGGAGTTTGCCATCGAGCAGACCTTGCGCGACAGCCGCATCGCGATGATCTACGAAGGCACCAACGAGATACAGGCCAATGACCTGATGCTGCGCAAGGTATTGGGCGATGGGGGGGACGGTTTCGCCCTGCTGTTGTGTGAGTTGCGTACCGAGGCCGCTGCGGACGCTGGCGCAGCTGCCACCGCGTTGGGCAGTGCGTGCGATACGCTGGAGGCAGCGCTGGCCAAGGTGCTGTCGATGACCGCGGGCGATCCCGAATTTCCGTTCCGCGCCGCAGGCGACTTCCTGCAGTTGTGCGCAACGGCGCTGCAGGCCTTCGCCTGGGCCCGCAGCGCCCGTTGCATCCAGGTGTTGCCAGAGGGGTCGGCGCAGCGCCGGGAAAAGCAGGAAAGCGTTGGGTTCTTTCTCAGCTACCTGCTGCCCGACCTCGACCGGCAGGTGGCGGCCATCGACGCGGCCGCCACGCCGTTGCCATTCATTGCCGAATCGTTCTGAAACCCACGTGCGAGGTCGTCATGAACACCGGCTGCGGCTGGCGTGCCGAGGGGCGGTAGCGCATGCAGCGGTCCGCCGAACACAGGTGCGAGCCGCCTTTGATCACCGCCACCGGCACGCCGGGGTCTGCCGGGTCGAAGCTGTCACTCAGGGCCGGGCCTGAGGGGTCGAGCCAGGCGTCGCGCTGTGCGTCATGGCCTGGCCGATAGCCCGTGCGAGTCAGCTCCCAGACATTGCCGCCGGCATCGAACAGGCCAAAGCCATTGGCCGGGAAGCAACCCACGGGCGATGTACCGGTAAAGCCATCCTTTGCCGCATTGCGATAGGGGAACTGGCCCTGCCAGGTATTGGCCATGAGCTTGCCCTTGGGCTGCTCGGTGCTACCCCAGCTGAAGTCGGCATCGGTCAGGCCACCGCGCATGGCGTACTCCAGCTGCGCCTCGCTGGGCAGTTCGCGGCCTGCCCAGCGGGCATAGGCCTGGGCATCTTCCAGGGCGACCTGCACCACCGGATGATTGTCCAGCCCGACCAGGCTGCTGCCCGGCCCTTGCGGGTGTCGCCAGTTGGCGCCGGGCACGAACTGCCAGCCGGGGCTGAGCACGTCCGCACCCTGATGAAACACCATCGCACCCGGAACCCGCAGCGCGTCGGGCAGGGTAGGGTCGTCCTCGATTCGGGTACCGCGCTCGGCATGGGTGACATACCCGGTGGCCTTGACGAAGCGCGCGAACTGGGCGTTGGTGACCGGATGCACGTCAATCCAGAAGCCGGACACCTTGGCAGGGTGAGGCGGGCCTTCTTCGTCGTAAAAGCGGCTTGAACCAAAGCTGAACTCGCCGCCAGGCACGTGCACCATGCCGTCCCGCCAAGGGCCTTGGCGCTGCGCGGGCAGGCCGCTGTAGCCCGTGCACAGCAGCGCCGGCGCCGGGGCTTGCGGCCACACGGCATAGGCGGCGGCGAGCAGGCCGGCGGCGAGTGCTGCGCAGCCGGCTGCCCGGGCGATCATTGCTGCTTGACCAGGATCGGGCTGGCCGGACGGCCGTCGGCATCGATCGCGATGTTGCCGCGCTGGGCATAAGCCTTCCAGTCGCGCAGCATCAGCGCCACCTGCTCGGGGTGCCCTGCGCCGATGTCGTGGTGCTCGCCAGGGTCCTTGTGCAGGTCATACAAGTGCCAGCTCGGCTTGCTGTCGGTGGCATCCCACACCAGCTTCAGTGGGCCCTTGCGCAACGAGGCGCTGCCGTTGATTTCCCAGCCCAGGGCTTCGTCATGGGCGTGGATCTGGCTGTCCTTGCCTTGCAGGTAGTTCAGCGCCGATGTGCCTTGCGGCGGCACGATATCGCGGTTGCGGTAGTTGACGCCGGGCATCGGCGCACCGGCCAGTTGCAGCAGGGTCGGCATGATGTCGCGGACGCTGGCCAGCTCTTCGCTGCGGCCGGCCTTGATGGTGGCCGGGTAGTAGACAAAGGCCGGTACGCGGATGCCCCCCTGGTAGGTGGTCATCTTGTAGCGACGGCTGGGCAGGGCACTGACCTGGGCCCAGGCCGAGCCGATCATCAGGAACGAATCGCGGCGGCCATAGTTGTCCAGACGGTTATCGAAGTTTGCCTTGATCCACTCGGGATCGACACGGGTGGCGTTCTCCGGACCGTTGTCGGACATGAACAGGATCATCGTGTTTTCCAGCTCGCCGGTCTTGCGCAGGTGTTCCACCAGGCGCCCCACCTCGGTGTCCAGCGCTGTGACCATGGCGGCGTATACCTCCATGGTGCGTGCGGACTGGCGTTTTTGTTCATCGCTCAGCGATGCCCAGCTCGGCACGCCTTCCAATTGTGCTTGCAGGGGGAAGTCGGCGGGCACCAGGCCGGCTTCACGCTGGCGCTTCAGGCGTTCGTGGGCGATGACTTCGTAGCCTTGGTCGTAACGGCCTCGGTACTGCGCCAGGTACGCATCCGGCGCCTGCAGCGGCCAGTGCGGCGCGGTATAGGCGGCAAAGGCGAAGAACGGTTTGTTGCTGGCCTTGCCTTGGTCGATCGCGTCGATCAGGCGGTCGGTGTACCAGGTGGTGGAATAGAAGTCGTCGGGCAGCGCGATCGGCTCGCCATTGTGGCGATAGGTGGCGCTGTAGTTCGACTGCAGGTCCATATTGGCCTGCTTGAAGTGCGCCGCGCCGCCTTCGAGCAGCACATAGGCCTGGTCGAAGCCGCGGTTGTGTGGCTGCTGGGCCGGTTGCATGCCCAGGTGCCACTTGCCGGCGATGTAGGTGCGGTAGCCGGCGTCATGCAGCAGTTCGGCGAGGGTCGCGACATTGGCACCGAGCACGCCTTCGTAGCCGGCGCGAACCTCTGCACCGGCCGGCAGGCGCTTGCGCGTCTCCGACATCATGCCCAGCCCGACCAGGTGCGGGTCGTTGCCGGACATCAGCATCGCGCGGGTCGGCGAGCAACTGGGCGCCGCGTGGAAGTCGAGCATCAGGCGGCCGTCAGCCAGCAGTTTGTCCAGGTTGGGCGTCTGGATTTCGCTGCCTAGGGCCGACAAATCGGAAAAGCCGAGGTCATCAGCGACCACCAACAAAATGTTTGGTTGTTTAACGGTTGGTGCGGCCATGGCGTGGCTGGCACCGAGCATGAGCACGCCGAGGGCGGCAAGGGGGCGGAGGCAATTCATGGGGGGACTCTTGTTTTTGTAATGGGCTCAAAGTAGCGCATGGCCTATGAATAGACCGTGCGCCCTGGATTCTAGCGACGGATGAATGAATGCCGCAGCCGTGCGCTGCAGAAGTGTGCGATTAGCGAACGCTTGATGTTGATCATTCCTCGTACACGTGTAGAACGCTATTGACGGCGCATATGGTTAACAAAAATAATCGTTAACAGAGTTATCCAGTTTGTAAGAACAATTATAAAAACAAGTGAAGGGAAATTCTGATGATCAAGCCGTTGAACGGGGTCTGCCTGCCCCTCATAGTGCTTTCGCTGTGCCAGTCCGCCCACGCGGCCAGCCCGCTCGAAGAGAGCCGGCCGGGGAGGCCAGGGGCCCCTCGCTGGATCGAGGACTACCGCTTTCTCGACGACCCCGCCAAGGCCACGGCCCCCTTCGATGGCCTGCGCTACCATCGGCTGTCAGAGTCGGCCTGGCTGCAACTCGGGGCTGAGGCCCGCTACCGAGCCGATGCTTCGGACAAACCCTTCTTTGGCCTGCGCGGGCTGAACGACGATTCCTATCTGCTGCAACGGCTGCAGGCCCATGCCGACTTGCACCTGTTCGACGATGCCGTGCGAACCTTCGTCCAGGTCGAGAATACCCGCGCCTTCGGCAAGGACTTGTACTCGCCCAATGATGAAAGCCGCAATGAAGTACGACAGGCCTTCGTCGATTTCAACTACGACTTCGCCGCAGGGCGCTATACCACGCGCTTAGGTCGCCAGGAGATGGGCTTTGGCGACCAGATGCTGGTCACCTACCGCGACTCGCCGAACATCCGCCTGAGCTTCGACGGCGTGCGCGCCAGCCTCAACCTCAAGGACGGACGCAAGCTGGATGCATTCGCTGTGCGCCCGCTGAAAATCGGTGAAGACAGTTGGGACGACGGCAGCAACAACAACATCAAATTTTACGGGCTCTACGGCACCTTGCCGCTGTCGGCGTCCTGGAACATGGACCTGTTGGCCTTTGGCCTGGAAACCGACGACCGTAGCCTGGCCGGCGAGTCGGGTGACGAGCAGCGCTACACCTTCGGCACGCGGCTGTTCGGCCGCCATCAGGCACTGGACTGGAGCTGGAACCTCGTTGGGCAGACCGGCCACCTGGGTAACGCGTCGATCCGCGCCTGGGCGCTGTCGAGCGACAGCGGCTTCACCTTCACCCATCCCTGGCAACCGCGCCTGGGCATGCGCATCGATGCCGCGAGCGGCGACAGTGACCTGGGCGACGGAAAAGTCGGCACTTTCGACCCGCTTTACCCACGCAATGGTGTCTATGGCGAAGCCAGCCTCACCACCCTGAGCAACATCATCGTGGTGGGGCCGACCTTCGGCTTCTCGCCCTGGCGCACGCTGCGCATCGAGCCGGGCATCTTCGAAGTGTGGAAACAGCGTGAGGAAGACGGCGTGTACATGCCCGGCATGAGCATGCTGGCCAACACCCGTGGCACGGGGCGCCATGTCGGCACCATCTACCGCGCCAGCACGCGCTGGCTTGCCACTCCCAACCTGACCCTGGACCTTGACCTGAAGTATTACGACGTTGGCTCGGCGATCAAGGATGCCGGCGGCGAAAATTCGTCGTTCGTCACCGTACGTGCCACGTTCCGCCTTTGACCACCCGACCGACAACAACAACAGAGGGCCACACATGCATCATTCATCTGCATCATCGGGCAAGGCCGTGCTCACCATCGGCTTGTGTTTTCTCGTTGCCTTGCTGGAAGGGCTGGACCTGCAGGCCACCGGCATCGCCGCGCCGCACATGGCCAAGGCATTCAACCTGACCCCTGCCATGCTTGGTTGGGTATTCAGTGCCGGGTTGCTGGGGTTGCTGCCCGGCGCGCTGATCGGCGGTTGGCTGGCAGACCGCTTGGGCCGCAAAGCGATCCTGATCGTGGCGGTGCTGTTGTTTGGCGGCTTCTCGCTAGGGACCGCCCATGCCCAAAGCTACGATTCGCTGTTGATCGCGCGGCTGATGACAGGGCTCGGGCTGGGGGCGGCGTTGCCAATCCTGATCGCCCTGGCCAGCGAGGCGGCGCCCGAGCGTCTGCGCAGCACAGCGGTCAGCCTGACTTACTGTGGTGTGCCGCTAGGCGGGGCGGTTGCGTCGCTGATCGGCATGGCCGGCGTGGGCGACGGCTGGCGTACGGTGTTCTACGTCGGCGGCATCGCACCGATCGTGATCGCCTTTGTGTTGATGATCTGGCTGAAAGAGTCCCAGGCATTCCGTACCCAAGGCGTTGCCAAGGCGGGCAGTGAGGGTGTGCTTGCCCAATTGTTCGGGCCGCAGCAGGCAAGCCGCACGCTGTTGCTGTGGGTGGCATGTTTCTTCACCTTGACGGTGTTGTACATGTTGCTCAACTGGCTGCCGTCGCTGTTGATCGGCCAAGGCTTCAGCCGGCCGCAGGCGGGCGCCGTGCAGATCCTGTTCAACCTGGGTGGGGCGGCGGGTTCGTTCCTGACCGGCCGGATGATGGACCGCGGTTTTGCCGGGCGGGCGGTATTGATCGCCTACGCCGGCATGCTGGCGTCGTTGGCAGGGCTGGGGCTGTCGAGCAGTTTCGGTCTGATGTTGCTGGCCGGGTTCACTGCGGGGTATTGCGCCATTGGTGGCCAGTTGGTGCTGTACGCGCTGGCGCCGACGCTGTATACGACCCAGGTGCGCGCGACGGGCTTGGGCGCCTCGGTGGCGGTGGGGCGCCTGGGTTCCATGGCCGGCCCTCTGGCGGCCGGGCAGATCCTTGCAGCAGGCGCAGGTGCGGGGGGGCTGCTGATGGCCGCGGCTCCGGGGCTGGTGCTCGCGGCGTTGGCGGCACGTGCGCTGCTGAAACACCGAGCCCGCACGCAAAGCCCGGAGGCGGGTGAGACTGCGGCCCAGGACCCTGCATAGCAACTCCCTGGATGGGCTAGTGCTGCTTGCGCAATGCCTCCTGCTCCGGTTCGGCGACCGTGACCCGGTTACGGCCCGATACCTTGGAAAGGTACATGGCGCTGTCTGCGCTGCTGAGCAAGGCGCTGAGCTCGGTGGCAGGGGCCTTCGCGAACGCTAAACCTATGCTTGCGGTGACCGGGTGTTGCTCATTTACACGCAGTTTGGCTATCAGGGCCCGCAGGCGCTCGGCAACCTCAATCGCCGTGTCTGGCGGCGTATTGGGCAGCAGGATGGCGAACTCCTCGCCGCCCAGCCTGCCGGCAATGTCGTTGTCACGCAGGCTGGCACTGATCGCTGCACCGATGCGCTGCAGCACCTGGTCGCCTGCGGCATGCCCGAACGTGTCGTTGATCTGTTTGAAATAGTCGACGTCCAGCATCAACACGGCCATGAATGCACCTGCGTCCTTGCACCGGGCGTGCTGCGTCGACGCGTTGTCGAAAAAAGCACGTCGGTTGTTCAGGCCAGTCAGTTCGTCCGTGCACGAGGCCACCATGGCCAGCCGATGCGCGCGTTGCATTTCGTGTTTCAGGCGCCAGGCCGTCGTCAATGCCGAGGACAGGCTTTGCGTCGCGCTGACCACGAACCAGGCGAACACCAGCACCGCCAAGGCTATCCCTTGTTGCAGTGTGGAAGGTTGCAACAGTAGCCAGCCCGTAGAAGGCAGCAGGACCAGGCCCATCGACACCAGGGTCATGTTGCGGTAGGAGGAGTAGCACGACACCGCGCTGACAGACATGCCCACGGCAAACAGCATGATCAGCGTCTGCCCCAGCGCGTCGTCGGCGGGCATTACGGCAAAGGCGCCCCAGCCCCAGATGGCCGCCGACAGCATCAGCGTGACCCAGTAACGCCACTCCCAGCGTTCGGCTGTGCGCTGGTTGGCCGGTGCTCGCAGATAGGCGAAGAACATGGCGGCACGCACGCCGGTCGACAGGCCCAACAACGTCATCCAGACGATGACCCTTTGCTGGTCGAAACGCTCCCAGCCCAACCAGCACAGCATTACGGCGGCCAGGAAGCTGCCAAGCACCGCAGGCGCTGACTGGACGAACAGTTGCTCGAGCCGATCCGTCCGTACGGAGTGCGCTATTTCATCGCGGGGATCAAGGTTTGTCATGGCTGGTGACGCCACTCGTGACCGGTAGCGGATACCTGCACTTTGATGGCGCCTTGGAAAAGCCTCCTGGCGTTCACATGTGATGCCCTTCGCCATGTTTGATTGCTGGATTCAGAAAGCGTTGCGGTAGGTAGTGGCAGTGCAGAACTGGCTATCACCACGGCTACGGCACCTGCGACGTTTTCCGCATTTCATGTCGTTGCGCGGATCCGTTCCTTGGCCGAAGGCCAGGTTTCCCTCGCAAGTTCCGTATCACGAACATAGCCTGTTTTCCGGCAATTCGAAAGCCAATCGATCGCGACGGCCAACAAGTGGTCGAGCAAGCCAAGGCAGCTTAGGGCGTTGCCCGAACCACTGGCGCCGACCAACGTGCAGGCTTTCAGAAATCGAACGTCACGCCGGCATACAGTGCACGACCGTCACCCGGGGAGTGCAGGGAAGCATCCGCACCGTCCGGGTCGTACCACACGTACTCGTAGTAGCGGTTGGTGAGGTTCTTCAACTGCAGGTCGACACTCACCGTTTCGTTGACCTTGTAGGTCGCGCCAAGGTTCGTGAGCACGTAACCGCCATACCGGCCCTGGGTATTCTCGCGTTCCAGGTAGTAGTTGGTCTGGCCATTCATCCAGGCCGTCAATTGCAGGGCAGGGGTGGCCTGGTAGCTGATGCCGGTGTTCCACAGGTGATGTGGCACGTGATCGATTTCCTGGCCTTTGCTGCCTGGTAACGCGCTGCTGGGCTCAAGGATCTTGGAGTATTGCCAGGAGTAGGACATCCACACCTCGGTGCGTTCGTCCGGGTGCAGGTTGACCTGCAGGTCATAGCCCCAGCGGCGTGTTTCGCCGACGTTGTCCGACTCGCCGCTCGGGTCGTTCAGGCGACGGCTCACTTCGCCAGAGGCGTCCTGACGCCAATAGGCCACGCGGCCATCGACCCAGCTGACCGGGGTGAACTTGACGCCGGTTTCCCAGCCTTCGTTGATCGACGGGGCCAGGTCCTCGTTGCGCGGCGGCACCTTGTAGGCTGCGGCGCCCGTCCCGACCTGGAAGGTGCGGCCCCAGTTGGCGTAAACGCTGGCGAACTTCCACGGCGAATAGACAATGCTGAGCTTGGGCTGCTTGATCAACCCGTAGTCGTTGATGTCGTAGTCCTGCCCGGTCATCTTGTTGGTGAAGTCGCCACTGATCTTGTCCACCCGATAGGCCGGAACGATCTTCAGCGATTCGAACGGCTCGATCTCCGCCTGTACATAGGCACCGACCGTGTTGAAGTCGAAGTCCTGGTCGCGTGTCTGCGCCTGGCGTACACGCTCCACGGTGCGGTAGCGCTCGCTACGGTTCTGTTGCTTCTGCACATCGCTGCCACCCTCCAGCGCGAAGGCGTGCAGCCAGTCCACCTGTGGCCGCCAGGTCAGCGAGGTGATGGCGCCGTACTGATCTTCGTAGGTGTCGCGTTCCTGCTGTGAACTGGTGCGCCAGTACTGCGTCCAGCGACGGTCGTCATAGGTGTTGAGGTAGGTCTTGGCCGACCAGGACAGGGTCTCGGCCAGGTCGGTGTCGAAGTGCACGCTGACCTGGTTCATTCGCCGCGTGCCTTTGTCCGTGGCGTTGTAGTCATTGCTCATGCGCGGGTGGTGGCGGGCGTCATCCTCGGTCAGGTAGCCGGCCTCCTGGGCTTCGGACTCGTAGTGGCGGGCGATCAGGCCAAGGCGGTAGCTGCCATCGTCAGGGGTATAGAACCACTTGCCGCCGAAACTGTAGCGTTCGGTGTCGGCATGGTCGCGGTAACCGTCGACCTGCTGGCGGGCGAAGAAGTAGTTCTGCGTCCAGTTGCTGGTCTCGATGCCCTTGGCCAGTTGCACCTCGCGGGTGTTGAAGCTGCCGTAGCGCAGGCGCGCCTTGTTGTAGTTGCCGCCGGTGCGCGTGTTGATGTTGACGTTGCCGGCGATGTTGTTCAGGCCATAGCGCGGGTCGCTGGTGCCGCGCACCACTTCGATGCTGTCGATGTCCATGGGGAACACCGAGTCGATGAAGGGCATGTTGCCGTCGTTGGTGTTGCTGGGGATGCCATCGATCAGCAACTTGACCGCGTTCACTTCGCCTTCGCCATTGAAGCCGCGGAACGAAAGCTTGCCGGAGGTGGTGCCTTGGTTGAACTCGGTGAGCATCACCCCCGGTGCCCGGCGGAACAGCTCCCAGCTGTAGGCAACCGGCATCTCCTCGAGGATGTCACCGCCCAGAATATCCACCGAACTGAGCACGCTGGTCGTCGCCAAGGGGCCGCTATTGGTGCCGGTCACATTGACCGCGCCGAGGGTGAGTACCGAGTTTTCGGCAGGCAGTGTTTCAGCGATGGCAAGTGACAGCGGGTTGAGGCCGAACAAGGCGAGCACGGGCAGTACGGCGCGTGCGGTACAACGGAACGCAGGCATGTGTGGTTTCCTGGCAAAAACGGTCGGGCAAGGTCAGGCGTCGTGCAGCGCACGCCATGACCACAAGACAGCAGCGACGGTTCAGGCCAGGGGTGAGGCGCGGGGATTCAGCCGAGGCCACTGTTCTCGTGGCAGCGGCAAGGCATGACGGTCTCCCAGTAGAAGGTCGGCCGGCCAGTAGCGGGGGAACAGATGGCGGTAGTAATCACCGCCTGCCAAGGCATGGCCGGCATGGCCACAACAGCAGTCACCACTCTGGTGCTTGGGTTCAGGGGAATGGTCGAGTTGCGGCAGGTCTGCCTTGAGCTGGTCCAACAGTGACTTGGGCAGGCTCTGGGCACCGTGCAGGCTGCAGAAACTGCCGAGAATCAACGACTGGCTGTCGAGGCGAGGTGATTGCAAGGCACGGTCGAGCGGCATCGCCAGCAGGTTGAACAGCAGGGCGAAGCAGGCGAACAGACAAAGATGTGCGCGAGCACGTGAAAGCATGAGTCACCCGAACGAACGTGGCGCGCATTAAGCCGCATCCGTTGCGGGCTGTACAAGTTCCGTGGTGCGCCATTTTGTCGCGGGCGTACCACGCTGAGGGCTCAACGACTGCGCATGCAGGCGGCCATCATGAACGTTCGGCTCAGGTTTTTTATTGGAATGCAGAGTCCAAGAGAGTGGCTATCCCTTCCGGTGTTTTATGCTTGGCAGGGTTCTCATCGGGCCAAACAAAAGCCGGGGCGTATTACCGTCCCGGCTTTTGTTTTTCAGAGAACAGCGGCAATCGCTTCGGTCGCAGCCAAACACGAAAGGCGCCCGGTCGGTGTCATCAGTAGCGCCACTGCACAGCGACTTCGAGGCTGCGCGGTTCACCCAGGTAGTACTGGGTGTTGGTCTGGTGGATGAAGCGGGCATACACCTCGTCGGTGAGGTTGCGCAGCCGCGCGCTGACTTGCACGTGCTTGTCCAGGTCGTGGGTCATGGACAGCCCGTAGACGGTGTACGACGGTACCCATGCGGTGTTGGCGGTGTTGGCGTACACCGATGAGACATAGCGGGCATCGGCCCCGACCTGCCAGCCGGGCGCCAGGTCGTAGGTCAACCAGAGGTTGGCCACGCGGTCGGGGATGTTGACCGGGTTCTTGCCCTTGCGCGAGTACACCACGCCGCCGATGGTCTCGTTGAATTCATCGTATTCGGCATTCACCCAACTGAAGTTGCCTGCCGCCAGCAGCTTGGGCGTGACCTTGAACGAGGCTGTCAGCTCGATGCCGGTGGAGGTCTGCTGGCCCGCCTGCTCGGTGGTGTTGGGCACGGTCGAGGAGGGCACGGAGATATCCTTGCGCACGATGCGATACGCCGCTGCCGTGGCCGAGCCGCGGCCGTCGAGGAAGTCGAACTTGCTGCCTACCTCGACCTGACGGCCGGTGCTCAGGTCGAAGTCGCCGACCTGGCTGATCGAGGCGCTGGTCAGGGTACCGCCTGGTGGTTCGGCCGAGGTGCTGTATTGGGTGTACAGGCTGACGTTGGAGGTCAGGTCATAGACCAGGCCCAGGCGACCGGTGATGGCGTCCCAGCGTCGGTCCAGCCTGGCTCGCGCCACATGGTCGACCACGTCAAAGTCGATATGGTCGTAGCGCAGTGCGGTGATCAATGACAGCTGATCGGTCAGGCGGGTACGGTTCTCGACGAAGGCCGAGGTGGTGTAGGTGGTGGTGGTTCTGCCCTTGGTCATGGGCGCGTCCATACCGGGGATATCGAGGAAGTGCCCGGGTTCGAAGCCGTTCGGGTCAACCGTGTCGAATGCCCCCTTGGACAGCGGGTAGTTGGTTTGCTGGTTGGTGCTGTAGTCCATGCCGAACGCCCAGTCGCTGGCCAGGCCGAACAACTGGCCCTGGTGGGTCAGCTCGAGCTTGTCGCCGTTGACCTCCTGGCCGTGCCGCTGGCGATAGCCGCCTGAGCGAGCGATGGCGCTGTTGTCGGCGTTGTAGCGATACACCTCGAGATTGCGGTAATCGCGCTGGCCGTTGTAGTGGTAGAAGGTATTACGCAGTTGGGTGTTGTCGTCGAAGCGGTAGTCGGTGATCGAGCGCAGCCACCGGGTGCGCTGCTCGTAGCGACCGTCTTCGACATTGTAGTTGTTGAAACGGTTGTGCTTGTCGATGTGCAAGGTACCGACCAGTGGCTGCAATACCGGTGTGCCCCAGTAGGGGCTGTCCTCTTGCTCTTCCAGGTATTCGATGGCCAGCGTGTGCGAGAGCTGATCGTTGATGTCGCTAAGCAGCGAGAAAGCCAGGTTGCCGGCCCCATTCTCCTGGCGATCGATATAGCCGTTGGTACTGGTGCGGCTGTAGTCGAGGCGGGCATAGTGGCGCGGGCCGTCGCCCGTGTTAAGCGCCTTGTTGAAGGCGACCGACGTTTCCATGGTGTCGTAGCGTGCATAACTGACGCGCCCTTCGAAGGTGTCTTCGTCACGGCTTGCCAGCCGGGTGATGAAATTGAGGCTGCCACCGACAGCGCCGCTGCCGTTGAGGAAGGAGGATGGCCCGCCGAGCAATTCGACGCGGTCGTAGATCCAGGCGCCCACCGGGCGCGCCGCGCCGCCATACTGCAAATTGATGCCATTGAACAACTGGCTGATCTGGGCACCGTTGAACCCTCGGTACGACACATATCCGCCCCAGCCGGGCGGAGCCGAGGCGTTAACCCCGGGCAGTGCATTGGCGGCGTCCTGGAAGTTACGTGCGCCGATGCGCTCCATGGTCTTGCGGTCGGCAACGCTGATGGAAGCGGGGTTCTCCCTGGCGCTGAGGTTCAGCCGTGAGCCGCTTTCGATGGGGCGATCAAGGTCAAGGCTGGTTGCCTCCTTGGGTTGATTGGCTGTGGCCGTGACATTGCTGGCCGGCAGGGTCAGGGTGTCATCCTGCGCCCAGGCACAGGTTGCGCTGCCAACGAGCAGCGCCAAAGTGGTCATGCGGAACATGCAAGGCTTCCTGGCTGAAATCGGTGAGCACACGTCCGCTGCCGATCAGGCGGCACGGGGACGTGGCGATGTCAGAACGCGAGAAGCGAAGCAGGAGAGGCGCGGGGATTGACCAGTGGCCAACGCTGCTTGGGCAGGCGTGGCGGAGGTTGGTTGGGTAAGGGGCTGCCCGGCTCGCCGGCGAGCAGGGTCAGCAGGCCGAAAAATACGGCCAGCAGCGTGGCGCTGAACAGGCTGGCGATCACGCAGTCACCGCCAGCAGGCAGGGCCGGATCGCTTAAGTCTTGCTCACCTTGGTACATGCCGCTGCTGTCAGCCGTGCACCAAGCGGCATCATCCATGCCAGCCAGGCGCAACCCGGCCATTTGCCCATGGCCCATGGCGCACAACAACGAGCCGAACAGGATGCTGAAATACAGCACCCAGGCGACCTGTGATCGTGTGTGGTGGGCCAGCTTCATGACGGGACTCGGCGTGACAACGGAATGATCAGGTTTGGAGTTGGCGACGGATTCTACATCTTCTGAAGCATCTGAACAGGGGGACTTTTCAAGCGCGAATATTCAATCGGGTACAGGCGCACGAGACTTATTGAACACCTATGAGTTCGGCAGCGAGAGCGCGGAGTTCGTCCTTGTCCTGTTGCAGCACAAGCCCATTGCCCGCGTGCGCAAGCAATCGCGCGGCATGCCGGCTGCAGGCGGGTTGAAATGCACGGGGGTTGATGTGCGCCAGGCTGACAAGGGCTTTGATCAAGCGCAGATTGACCTCCTGTAAAGCCGCGCCGTCCCGGCTGATCGGTGCAAAAAAATCGTCAAACAGGTCATCCGCCAGCAGTGCATGAACATAGACCTGCGGGCATTCGTTATCCGTGCTTTGCGCTACGGGATGCAGTTTCCCCCAACACGTCAGGCAGCGAATGCCGCGCCCAATGATGTCGATGGCTGTACCGGGATCATTTACCGCAGGGGACAGCGCTCGCGAGGCGATCTCTGACAACACCGAAAGCCCGAAGCGCGGGTCATGCTCGAACGTTCTCCTGAGGCCGATGGTCACGGCAGCGAAAATCTCGAGGTCCAGCGCGCCATTGTCATCGAGCGGCTCGCCATTCACGGCCACGGCCCGTGCCACCACCATACCCTCATGGACAAAGGTGCCAGGCAGGACTTCGAGATAAATTCGAATCTTGGTGTCCGTCGCAATCCTGTTTAGCGTAAGGACATCGATGTGCTGTACATAGCCGGTTTGGCTGCTTTTCACTTCATGGGCTACCCCAGGAAACTTGAAGTCAGGCGGGTAGGCTGCACCGCCCAGGCAAGGGTGTTCAACACGCTGCTCGATGGCTTTGATCACAGCTTTTTCGACACGGTCGATCGTCTCGCCCACGCGCCCTAGTTTGGAGAGGTGATCAATCCAGCGCAGCAAGGTGTAGATGATCAGAACCACAACCGCAATCGTCACGGTGAAAAGCACTACACGACCTTGTGTACCGTAGGCTCCGGTGCTCAGTGCAATGATACCGACGAGGCTGAAGAGAAAGGACCCGATAAAAGTGGCCAGAGCGTTCTGGGTCGTGGCGTCCTCCATGACCAGCGAAGTGGCGCGCGGGGTTACGCCACTGCTGGCGGCACTGTAGGCCGAGACCATTGTACTCAGCGAAAACGTCGTGACGGCAAGCATGCTCGAGGCGATGATGCCCAATATCTTGTCAACCGCATCTGCACCGATACGGGCAGGCAAGGTGACAGGGACCGCATCCTTGAGCACCACGGCCACCAACGCTGTAACCACCCCCAACAGGGAGAAAAGCGTTGCTCTGAACCAGAGACGCTTGGCAATTCTCGTAGCCAACCAACGCCAGCGAGCTATCATGAAGACCTCCTGTTGCCGAGAGTGTAGGCCCTTATGGGAAGTTGCAGTTATTCATAAGCTGTTCCTTCAATACCTCCACAGCTTTAGGCCTTCTGGGGGTGGACTTGTAAAGCAGGACGACCTGGCGCATGTAGCTGTCAGCCTCCGACACGGGTGTTGCATGTACGTCGTCAGTCTTCAATCCCGCCCAGTACGGGACAACAGAAGCCCCCATGCCTTTTGCGACCATGATGTGGATTGCATCTAGCGCATCCAGATTACACAGCACGTCGGGCTGCAGGTTATTGTCATCCAGGTATTGCTGTGCAATCTGCCCACCCCAGGCATTTGAGTCATATCGAATCAGGTTTCGCCCAAGAATCGTCGAGCGGACGTCGCTTTTGTCAATGGGGTCTTTGGTCAAAAGCATCAGGGGTTCTTCTCGAAGCACCTGCATACGCAAGGTTTTAGGGACAGTGAAGGGCGGACATACCATGATTCCCGCATCAAGCGCTCCGGAAGCCACGTGTTCGTAAAGACTGCGCGAGTCCCCTGGCGTGATGCGCAGCCTTAATTGCGGGGCAATGCTTGATAGCTGATTCATGGCCTCCGGCAATATGCCTGTCAACGCCGTAGAAATCGCGCCGATCTTGAGATAACCGGATAGGCAACTGGTGTCCAGATCTTCTTTCAGCTCTGCTGCCCCCTGGATCAGATCTCGAATCTTCGGCAACAACGACAGGCATTTCTCGGTCGGTTCGACAGCATGTGCGCTGCGGTTCAGGAGTTCGCACGCCAGCGATTTCTCGAGTGCTTGTATACGTTGGCTGACTGCAGGTGCTGTCAGGTTTTCCCGTCGAGCCGCCGCTGCAATCGAGCCAGTTTCTATTACTGCCATCAGGCTTTCGAGAAATCGAGTGTCCAAAACATTTCCTTTCGCTGAGAGATGGAAAAATGCGCTTTAGCACGTGCGCGAGGCTACGCTAACCTCCCCAAAAGTTCTATCAGAAACCCAAGAGGTTAGTTATGAAATCGTTATTTCATGTTTCATACCATGTTACAGATCTCGAAGCATCTCGTAACTTCTACGGTAACATTCTCGGCTGCAAAGAAGGCCGCGCGAGTGAAACTTATGTGGATTACGATTTCTTCGGTCACCAGATTTCGCTTCACAAAGGTGTGCCTTTTCCCACTACCCGTACCGGCAAAGTCGGCGACCATGAAGTGCTGATGCCGCATATCGGCTTGGTGCTGCATCTGGATGACTGGTTCGCGATGGCAGATCGCCTGGCGTTTCATGGTGTGCAGTTCGACATACCGCCGGTTGTACGATTCCCTGGCCAACCTGGGGAGCAGCGAACGATGTTTTTCCTGGACCCCAGTGGCAACCCGATCGAGATCAAAGGGTTCAAGGACTTTGAAGGTGTTTTTGCCACCTGATTGGCATAAACGTCCGGGACGCGCCTCCCGCTTTGTCTGCGTGAGGTAAGAGGCGTGTATCGGTGAGTGGCCACTCAATAAAAATAAAAGGTTCCAACGATGTGTTTGGCATTTTTGCCGGCCAATGTACAGTCCAAATTATAATAACTGGAGGACGTATGGCGAAGACTAGTCTGGTGACTAGAATTATTGCAGGTCTTGTGCTCGGAGTTGTAGTGGGGGCATTTCTCAATTTCTTTCCAGAGTACAAAGCCTGGATAACCAGCAACCTTTTGCAACCCGTCGGCGATATTTTCATCAAGATGATGAAGATGATTGTCGTACCCCTCGTATTCGCGTGCATGGTCGGCGCGATCGCAGGCAATGGTGATAACAAGGCGATAGGGCGGGTAGGGGTGAAAGCCCTGTTCTACTTCTTTGTCGTGACCAGCATCGCAATTGTTTGTGGCCTGTTGGTTGGCAACCTTGCACAGCCGGGCGTAGGGGCCAACTTGACGACCCTTGCAAACACCCAAACGCTCTTGCTTCCGTCTACCTCGGAGAACACAGGATTTGGTCAAGTCATCCTCAATATCATCCCGGACAATATCGTCGGTGCAATGGCGCAAGGGAAGCTGCTGCCTGTCCTGTTCTTCTCGGTCATGTTCGGCTTTGGGCTAAGTGCTCTGGACAAAGAGAAAAAAATGCCGCTGATCGCGGTAGTCAATGCCATTTCCGCGACGATGTTCAAAGTGACGCATATCGTGATGCATTACTCACCCATCGGGATTTTTGGCCTGATCGGCGTGACGGTCGCCAACTTCGGGCTTTCCGCATTGCTGCCTCTGGCAAAACTGATTGCCGTCACCTACATCGCGGTCATTCTGTTCGGCGTGGTCGTGCTGGGCGGCATCGCGAAGGTTGCAGGGATCAACATCTTCGACCTGATCAAGGCGATCAAGGATGAGTTGATTCTGGCGTTCAGTACTGCCGCCTCGGCGACTGTCATGCCCCAGCTGATTGAAAAGGTCGAGGCCTACGGTGCGCCGCGTTCGATTGCTACGTTGGTTATCCCTACGGGTTATTCCTTCAATCTGGATGGCGCATCGCTTTTCGTGGGCATCGGCACGCTGTTCATCGCGCAGCTCTATGAAATTCCCCTGAGCCTGGCTGACCAGGCGATGCTGATCATCATCATGGTGCTGACCTCCAAGGGCGCAGCCGGCGTTCCGGGGGCCATGTTCGTGATCTTGACCGCTACGCTGACCAGTGCCGGCCTGCCTGTGGAAGGTATTGCGTTCATCGCCGGAGTCTATCGCTTGATGGACATGCCTATCACGGCGCTGAATGTCTTGGGCAACGCACTGGCGCCTCTGGTTGTGGCGAAGTGGGAGAACCAATACCGGATGCCTGCTGCCCCGATGGTAGCTGCCGAGGAGCGTTCGCAGGCGACGACGGTTGCTGCGGGCGTTTTCGTCGAAACCGTCGACAAACCGGCTTAGCCAGGGGCCTGCGGGGTAGACCAGGCCGAGGCGTCGTGCGGATGCAGGCTTTCCAGGTGGCGGACGTGCACCTGGGTGTCGCGATAAGCGCTAAGGCATACCTGTATGCGCCGCGCAGCGTCCTCGACGAACATCAGGTTCTGCCCGTTGAGCGCTGCGAAAGCCTGTTCGTCAGCCCGTTTCACGGCGGTCTGAACCGGCGTGCGCAAAGCGCCTTCGACTTGGTCGATCAAGGCCAGCAACCCGAGATCCGGAGCATCGGCAGGCACCGTGACGCGCACTCGAGCTTCGCTGCGCTGGCTATGCGGCGTCGCCAGCGACGCGTTGCTGCGCAGCCACTGCGCGACGGCGCTGGCTTCCAGCAGTGGCTGGTCCTTGAAGGTTCGCAGGAAGCCGTCCTCAATCAACTGCCGGGAGAGAGCGGCCGAGCACGGGCAGGTCGAGGAGTAGCCTATCCTGACCTCGATACTCAGGTTCAGCGCCCCGCCGACCTTCGTCGCGAACACGTGAACCGGGTACGACTTCCATCCAGAGAGGCCCTCGGTCACCAGTGCAGGGCGGCGAACCAGCAAGTCGAAATCCAGGCGCAACCTGGCATTGCGGCTTTCGCAATCCTGATGGCTGTCGATCATCTCCTGCAACAGCGCAAAGAGGCTTGCCGGCGACACCGCCGCAGCCTGCCCCCAGGCGTCCAGCAGGCGATACAGCCTGGACATGTGAATGCCTTTGACATGCGGTGCCGGCAGGTCGACCTGGACATCCGCCCGCGCGTGCAGTTCACGCTGGTAGGTCGGTTCCTGGATCCTTACCGGCAGGTCGATACCCTGCATGCCGACCCATTGCAGTGGGCTGAGGCTGGGGGCCAGGTCGGTGACGGAAACATCGGGTAATGCTGAGCTCATCATGTATATCCAGTGGTGGGAGCCTTGCACGTGGCAGCAAGGCGTATGAATCAGTAGTAACCTTTGGAGCGCACCACCCCAGGCCATTCGCTTTCGACTAGCGCATAGAAGCGGTCAGGCTGGAAAGGTCGGCGTGCGCGGTAGACGAAGCTGGCGATGCCGTATCTTCCGTGTCGGGTGTGTGGGTGCCGCGCATTTCCTGTAGCCGAGCAGGAGGTCTTCGCGCAAGGTGCAGCAAATGCAGCCATTACTCATCTCCACCAGCTGTTCGTCGGTGCGTCACAGCTCGGCGCCACCCTCGCGTATCAGCGCGGCATCGATGTTCACGTCGCTCATGTCGTTGACGATCACCGCGACTCGCCGGCCTTCGCGGTTGTTCAGAATATGGTTGAGCAGGGTAGTCTTGCCCGCTCCGAGGAAGCCGGAAAGAACAGTGACGGGCAGCCGCGCGGCTTCGTTGGTAGGGGGGACAGGGGTGCTCATCGGGAGGCCTCATGATAAAGGGTGGTGCGCATGCGTGCGGCTCTGCTCAGTCCTCGCCTGCATCACGGCGAGTACAGGCGGCGCATTTACCGTGCAGCTCGATGACCGAGCTGCACAGCGAAAACACGTTCTGTTTCATCCAGTGCCCCAGGGCCTGGTTCAGGTGCGGTACGTTGAACTCATCGACATGGCCGCAGCTGTCGCAGATGGCGAACGCTCTGAAACCTGCTTCGCACTGGCTTAGGTAGGTGCAGCTGACATAAGCGTTCAAAGACTCCAGCCGATGAATCAACCCTTGCTCGGCCAGGTGGCCCAGCGCGCGGTAGATTTGCGTCGGCGCCCTGACACCTTCATTGCGCAGGCTGTCCAGAATGGCGTAGGCACTGAGCGGCTTGTCGGCTTGCTGAAGCGCCGTCAGGACACGTTGCTGATTGCTGGTCAGTTGCATGCAGGTCTCCTTCCGTTGGCGGGCAGTCTTCATTTTGTTCTGGATGCGAGATGTTATAAAGTAACAATAATAAAATGGCTAGCGAAATTGCCCGAAGCTTCGCTGGTTCGCAGGTCAATGGGAGTGCATATGGATCGTCGCCGAGTGCTGAAATTACTGCTTGCATGCCTGGCATTGCCGCTGCCTCTTGCGGCGCAAGCCGGGCAGGCGGTTAAACGGGTTTGGGTGAGCCGGTCGGGCAGCGTCACCAAGGTGTCGCTGGAGCTGACCGGGCCGGTGGCGGCGAAGCATTTCAGCCTCGCGGCGCCACCGCGGTTGGTTCTTGATCTTCCTCAGGCCAGCCTGCAGGCGTCACTGAACGATCTCGCCCTGGACGGCACTGCCGTCACAGCCGTGCGCAGTGGCATCACCGCGTCCGGTGACTTGCGTATCGTGCTGGACCTGGCCGACTCGGCAGTGCGCGGCGAAGTCCGCTCGCTCAGCACCGGGAGGCATGGCCTGGAGTGGGTACTCACTGGGCCACCGGTGGGCGTTGCGCCGGTAGCTGCCAAGCCCTTGGCGCGACAGCGCGACCTGTTGATCGTGGTAGATGCCGGGCATGGTGGCAAAGATCCCGGTGCAGTAGGGGCCAAGGGCGAGCAGGAAAAGCGCGTTGCGTTACAGATCGCCAAGTTGCTGGCCAAGCGCATCGATGCACAGAAAGGCTACAAGGCACGCTTGGTACGCAGTGACGATGTCTTCATTCCGCTGCGCAAGCGCGCCGAACTCGCTCAGCGGCTGAACGCGGACTTGTTCGTTTCGGTGCATGCCGATGCTGCACCGCGACTCACGGCGTCTGGGGCATCGGTGTTCGCCTTGTCGCAAGGGGGCGCGACGTCGTCGATGGCGCGCTGGATGGCGCAGCGGGAAAACGATGCCGACAGGGTCGCCGGGGGATTGCCGATCAAGCTGCGCGAGCGCGACCCCATGGTCGCCGGCGTGCTGCTGGACATGTCGATGAACTCGACGATCGCCACCAGCCTGGATCTCGGGCATCAGGTGCTCTCGCAGCTTGGGCTGGTGTCGGGCCTGCATCAAGCGCGGGTGGAACAGGCAGGTTTCGCCGTGCTCAAGTCGGCGGCAGTACCCTCGATCCTGGTCGAGACCGGTTTCATTTCCAATGCCGGAGATTGCCGGCGGTTGCATGATGCCCGTCATCAGCGCAAGGTCGCGGAGGCGATATTCGCCGGGCTGGACAGCTACTTCCGCCAGAAACCACCGGCTGGCAGCCTGATCGCGGCCAGGGGGCAGGCGTGATCCACGCTGCGTGTCCTGCAATGGCACAGGCATCATTGTGCGCGGGATCGCTCCCGGTAGCGCCGTGGGGTGAGCTTGAGGTTGCGCTGGAACACCCGGCGCATCTGCTCTTCCGAGCCGAAACCGCATTGGTCGGCAATGCGCTTGAGTGCAGTGTCCTCATCCACCAGTAACCGCCTTGCCTTCTCCATCCGCGCGCGCTCGATGAATGCCAAGGGAGAGCAGCCCGATTCCTTGTGGAACAATCGGCGCAAGTTTCGACTGCTCATGTTCGCGCGTTCGGCGAGTACCTCCAGGCTCAGCGGGCGATCAAGATTTTGCAGGATCCATAAGCGTAGGCGCCTGATCGCGGAGTGCGGGGTCATCTGGCTGTCCAGGTGCTGGCTGAACTGCGACTGGCCACCCGGGCGCTTCAGGAATACCACCAGCTCGCGGGCAATTTGCAGGGCCACTTCCTGGCCGAGGTCTTGTTCGACCAAGGCCAGGCTCAGGTCGATGGCAGCTGAAACGCCAGCACACGTCCATATGCGCCCTTGCTCGATGAAGATGGCATCGGAATTGACATTGACCGCGGGGTAATCATTGGCCAGCTTACTGGCGACGCTCCAGTGGGTGGTGACATCCAGGCCGTCTACGACCCCTGCTTTGGCAAGGAAAAATGCCCCCGAGCAAACACCTACCAGCCGATCGATGCGAGATGCGGCCTGCCTGCACCAGTCGACGATCAGCCGCTGCTCGGCAATCGCCGTGCCAATGTCACGCGCGCCGACAATCAATGCGGTATGAGGGCGTGGACTCGTACGAAGATCTTCGGCTTCCAGGGAGATCAAGGTGTCCGAACCTACCAAGCCGGGTTGTGGTGCCACCAGATGCAGGCTGTAGGTCGGAGGCAACCCTTCGGCCGCCTGACGTTTGTTGGCGTAGTCGAAAACGGTGAGTGCACCTACCGCCTCGATTGATTTGAAACCGGGGTAGATGACTATGTGCACCCTGCGTTCAGAAGTGGCTTCGTCAAACATTCGCAATCGAACTCCTTGGGCGCTTGCGGACAGATTTCGTACGGATCAGGCCACTTTCGGCCGCGTGGTCTGGCGCACGGAATCGCGCAGGTTAATGTTTTGAGAGTTATAACATTACATGGAGAGGCACATGAAAACACGCGCAGCTATCGCCTGGGGGCCCAATCAACCTCTTGAGTTCGAAGAGATCGACTTGCAGGGACCGAAAGAGGGAGAGGTGCTGGTTCGCATCGTCACCACGAGCCTTTGCCACACCGATGTATTCACCCTGTCCGGTCGGGACCCGGAAGGGAAGTTCCCGTGCATTCTGGGGCATGAAGGCGTCGGAATCGTCGAGGACGTGGGGCGGGGTGTCACCACTGTCAAACCAGGCGATCACGTGATCCCGCTGTATACGCCGGAGGATCCGAACTGCCCATTCATCAAGTCCGGCAAGACCAACCTTTGCCAGACCATCCGCAAAACCCAGGGGGAAGGGCTGATGCCCGATGGCACCAGCCGTTTCTCCTACAAGGGCCGCACGATCTTTCATTACATGGGCACTTCCACATTCAGCGAATACACGGTCCTGCCGGAAATCGCCGTGGCCAAGATCGACCCTGCGGCACCACTGGCCAAGGCCTCGATCATGGGCTGTGCGATTCCTACCGGGATCGGTGCGGTGCGCAATACCGCCAAGGTGCGGCCCGGTGACACGGTCGCGGTATTCGGGCTGGGCGCCGTCGGCATGGCGGTCATTCAGGGCGCGGTGTTACAGGGGGCGGGGCGGATCATCGGGATCGACGTCAACCCGAATAAGTTTCCGTTGGCCCTTTCCCTGGGGGCGACCGAGTGCGTCAACCCAAGGGATTTTCGCGAGCCGCTGCAGAACGTGATCATCGATATGACCAACGGCGGTGTGGATTTCTCGTTCGAATGCGTCGGTAATGTGGAATTGATGCGTGCAGCCCTTGAGTGCTGCCACAAAGGGTGGGGCGAAAGCATCATCATCGGCGTGGCAGGGGGCGGGGAGGAGATCGCCACGCGGCCTTTCCAGCTGGTTACCGGTCGCGTCTGGAAAGGCAGCGCGTTCGGCGGGGTGCTGGGGCGTTCCGAGTTGCCGGGGATGGTGGACGAGTGGTTGCGTGGGGAAATCAATGTCGACCCCTACATCACTCATAACATGGATCACGAATCGTTGAATCATGCGTTCGATCTACTCAAGCGCGGCGAAGCGATTCGCTCGGTCATTCATTATCGGGAGCGCGAGACCCTAAGCCACGATTTGCCTGGGGTGATCCTTGACCGCGACGGGCGCGTGATTGCAAAACCAGCACCCGAGCGCCCGGCTCCCACCCCTTTGACATGAAAATCTGAACGGGCGGACGCATTCACACCATCGGCGTGAATGCGTCCGCCAAGGCCACTCAACCCCGTTTCAGCCGCGTGGCGGCCTCCAGAGCGAAGTAAGTCAGGATGCCGTTGCACCCCGCACGTTTGAACGCCATCAATGCCTCCAGGATGACCGTGTCCGGATCCAGCCAGCCCTGATTGATCGCTGCCTTGAGCATCGAGTATTCACCGCTGACCTGGTAGGCGAATGTCGGTACGGCAAAGGTTGCCTTGACCCTTTGAATGATGTCCAGGTAGGGCATGCCGGGCTTGACCATCACCATGTCGGCGCCTTCTTGCAGGTCCAGCGCTACTTCGCGCAGGGCTTCGTCGCTGTTGGCCGGGTCCATCTGGTACGTGCGCTTGTCGCCTTTGAGCGTGGCCGCCGAGCCCAGCGCGTTGCGGAACGGGCCGTAGAAGCCGGACGCGTACTTGGCGGCGTAGGACATCAGCCGCACCTCGTTGAAACCGGCCAGGTCCAGTGCGGACCTGAGCGCGCCGATGCGCCCGTCCATCATGTCCGAGGGTGCCAAGGTGTCGATGCCGGCCTGGGCCTGGACCACGGCTTGGGCCGCCAGCACTTGCAAGGTTTCGTCGTTGGCCACGCGGCCTTGGCGCAGCACGCCGTCGTGACCATGGTCGGTGTAGGGGTCCAGGGCGACGTCGCCGATCAAGCCAAGGTTGGGGAATGTGGCCTTGAGCAACCTGGCGGCGCGGCAGATCAGGTTTTCCGCGTCGAGGGCATGGCTGCCCTCACTGTCCTTGCGCTGCGCCGGGGTAGCGGGAAACAGGGCAATGGCCGGAATGCCCAGCTCGACCGCCCGACCTACGTGATCCGGCAATTCGCTCAGGCTCACCCGTACCTGGCCCGGCATGGCAGTGATCGCCTCGTGTGTACCTGAGCCTTCCTTGAGAAAGACCGGCCAGATCAGGTCATCGCAAGACAGGCTGTTTTCAGCGACCAGACGCCGCGTCCATTCGTCAGCGCGGTTACGGCGCAGGCGCGTGGCCGGGAAAGAGCCCGTTGAGTTCGGGAAGTGGGCCACGGCTTTCATGCTTCGATGGAGGAATGGTGGCCGGTGATCAGCCACTGCTGCTCGATTCGTTCGAAGGTGAACAAAAAGCGCGCTGGCACTACCCGTTGCTCGCCGTCTTCGCGGTAGACAAAGGTGTACTGGCCGCCGACCACCACGGTGCCCAGCTTGCGGCTGACGCGTTTTTTGAACAACTGGATGTCACAGACCAGCCCGTCGTTGGCGAGGAAATTTTCGAAATAGTTGCGACGGCTGTCATCGCAGTCACGCACTTGGTTGGACAGGGTCGGTACCAGGATCGCATCCGGCGCATACAGCGCCAGTACCTGATCCACATCACGGGTAGCCACGGTAGCGGCCCAATGGTAGAGCGCTGCTTTGGCACCTGCCAGGCATGCCAGTTCGGTGTCGGCGTAGGTTTCGATGGAAGGGGCGGGGCGTGTTTCAGTCATGGCGTTGTACCTGCGCGAGTCGAAAAGATGAACAGTAGGGGCGTAATCTGCTAAGTTAACAGTGTTATAACATAACAATTATGGCAGGTCGCAAATCATGTTCCTTACCCTTGAGCAGGCAGCAGCGGATAGCCGCTTTGCCTTGACCGATGTGCTTCGCCACATACCCTGGAGCCCCCAGGGGCTGATCCCCGCCATCACTCAGCAGCATGACAGCGGCGAGGTGCTGATGCTGGCCTGGATGAATGAAGAGGCGTTGCTGGAAACCCTCGAGACCCGGCGGGCCTGCTACTGGTCGCGTAGCCGTGCGCGCTTGTGGCGCAAAGGCGAAGCCTCAGGGCATGTTCAGCATGTCCATGACGTGCGGCTGGACTGCGATGGTGACGCGTTGTTGGTGTTGGTAGATCAGCAGGGGGCCGCCTGTCACACGGGGCGTCGCAGCTGTTTCTACAACGCGATCCAGGGTGATCAGGTAGTGGTGACGGGTAATCCGGCCGAGGTGGGCGTATGAGCCGGATCATCATTCGCAATGCCCGCCTGGTCAACGAAGGTACCCTACAGGAGGCCGATGTCCTGATCGCCCATGGCCGTATCGAAAAAATCGCCCGCAGCATCACGGGCGTCAATGCGCCGATCGAAATCGACGCCCGTGGCCAATGGTTGCTCCCCGGCATGATCGACGACCAGGTGCATTTTCGTGAGCCTGGCGCTGCGCACAAGGGCACCATGGCCAGTGAGTCGCGCGCAGCAGTGGCGGGCGGTATCACCAGCTTCATGGACATGCCCAACACCAACCCGGCCACGCTGGATCTTGCCGCTCTGCACGACAAGAAAGCCCGCGCCGCCGCCACCTCGGTTGCCAACTACGGTTTTCATTTTGGCGTGAGCAAGGACAACCTCGATACCGTGGCGGCCCTCGACCCACGTGAGGTGGCGGGAGTGAAAGTGTTCATGGGTGCCTCCACCGGCGACATGCTGGTGGACGACCCCAGGGTGCTGGAACGGCTGTTCGCCAGCGTGCCGACCATCCTCCTGGCACACTGCGAGCATTCCCCGTCGATCCTGGCCAACGAAGCGCGCATACGTGAGCGCTACGGCGATTTCATTCCGCCGGCCATGCACCCGATCATTCGGGATGCCGATGCCTGCCTGCGCTCTTCGAGCCTGGCGGTGAAGCTTGCCAAGCAGTTCGGCACACGGTTGCATGTGCTGCACCTGACCACCGCCCAAGAGCTGAAGTTGTTCCAGCCTGGGCCGGTGCAGGGCAAGCAGATCACCGCTGAAGTGTGCGCGCACCATCTGCTGTTCGATGACCGTGACTATGCCAGCTTGGGCCACCTGATCAAATGCAACCCTGCCATCAAAACCCGGGAAGACCGGGACGCGCTGCGTCAGGCCCTGCTGTGCGACCGCATCGACGTCATCGGTACCGATCACGCACCCCACACCTTGGCGGAAAAACAACGCCCTTATGCCTCGGCGCCATCAGGTTTGCCGTTGGTACAGCACGCACTTCCGGCGCTCTTCGAACTGGTGGAGGAGGGCGTGCTGACAGTTGCCCAACTGGTGCGCAAGACCAGCCACGCCGTCGCGGATCTGTTCGCCATTTTGGAACGCGGTTACCTGCGTGAGGGCTACTGGGCGGACATGACGCTGATCGAGCGTCTGCCCGAGCCCCGCGCTGTCAGCCTCGATCCGGTTCTGGCGCACTGTCAGTGGACGCCGTTCGTGCACCATCGTTTTCATCACCGAGTGGCCACGACACTGGTCTCCGGGCAACTGGCCTGGCATGAAGGCCGGCTGGTCGAGGGCTGCCAAGGCTTGCCGCTGGCGTTCAACGCACGACGCGGTTGACCGCCATTTCTTCTCATTGACCTGAGCGCACCTGCAATGACCGAACAAGAGCTACTATCCCAACCGGAAGACGCCTACATGGACGCTGCCCAGCAAAGGTTCTTCCGTGAGCTGCTGCTTGCCCAGCGCAATGAGCTTCAGCAACGCATCGCTGAAGAATTCGAAGCGATCCGCGACTTCGAGCCCACCAGTGATCCCTCCGATATCGGCACGGCGGAGGAGCATCGTCAATGGCAATTGAGGCTGCTGGAGCGGGAGAAAAAACTGCTGGACAAGATCGACGAGGCCCTGGAACGCGTTGCCCGTGGCGAGTATGGCTGGTGCAAGGAAACTGGCGAACCGATTGGTCTCAAGCGGTTGCTGCTCAGGCCAACCGCCACCCTGTGCGTGGAGGCGAAAGAACGCCAGGAACGCAATGAGCGGCATATGCGCGACGATTGAGGGGGCCAATCGCTAGCCCAGCTGTTATCAGCCACGCCGAGATGTGCTGCCGCTCGCGACTCCAGCGTCCCTGGCATGTGGGTGGGGGCTTGCCCCCGCCCAGTCACAGCACCTTGTCGAGCGTGACCGGAAACTCCCTCACACGCTTGCCCGTGGCATGGTAGACCGCGTTGGCCACCGCGGCTGCCACCCCGACGACGCCGATACCGCCGGTCACCCGTGTTTTTGCAGGGCTTCAATCAACTGGGCCTTGGTCATGGTCGAGCGGCCCTTGATGTCTTTGCTGCGTGCCTCTTTCATGAGGCTCTCTTTGCTCTGCGATTCCAGCGACGCGTGAGATGTCCGCGAATGCCCCTGGCGAGTTTCAGCGGCGCGCTTGGCCGAATCCGAGCGTGCGGTCTTCTTCACGTGCGACGGTGTCCTGCTTCCCGAGCCTGCGTGTTTTTCACCACCACCGGATTGTTTGTTGACGGTGGCCCAGGCGCGTGCTTCGGCTTCATCCTTGCCCACGCCCTTGTCCTCGTAAGATTGCTCGATGTGTTCGGCCTTGCGTTTCTGCTTGTCCGTGTACTTGTCTTTGTCCCCGCGTGGCATGGTATTTCCTCCTGCGTGGGTGGCATGAACGGTTGAAGACCAGGGCAGAACTGACGCACCCGGTGATGGAAGGGTGATCCGTTTCCGGCTGAGCCACTGCCACCACCCGCGTCTGTGTCGCTACTACCAGAGCCATGACTGCCGGTTCCCGAGCCGCTGTCGGTACCGTCACCTCCGGTATTGTCCGTCCCATTGTCGTCAGTACCGCCATCACCCGTACCCATGGATTGTTCACCTTATGTTCGGCCTGGCGTGCGTGGGAGGGTGCCTTCTGAGCGACGGAAGGCGCTGCATCAGGTCGACGCGAGCGAGCGGCGCATTGCTCCAATGAAGGCGTTGATAACGTGCGGGGCACCCATGAGGCTGGTGCAATCAGGTGTGCGAAGTCAGTTTTCCAATGCAAGCGTTTTAGCTTGTCATGGACAAAATTTGTAAATGTTTTCTACTTGCAGCCTACTCGCGCCCGATAAATTCTTTCTTCGTGACGCCGGGCCCCTCTGACGGTTATACCGCCATGTCGGAGTCATAGTTGTTCAACTACGACTATAAAGGAGGGGCTCATGTCTGCCCTTAGTGCGTATCTCTACCAAGACGTTCTTGGTACTGACCTCTGGCTTTGGCTTTCCTTTTTCGCTGTTGTGCTAACACTATTGGCGCTTGATTTAGGTGTGCTGCATCGCGGGAATCGGGAGATTGGAGTCAAAGAGAGCTTGTTGCTGTCTGCGGGCTACATCAGTATGGGCCTTCTGTTCGCGGTCTGGGTGTACTTCCAGAAAGGCAGCGATGCCAGCATGGACTATGTGACGGGTTTCTTGATTGAAAAATCCCTGTCAATGGATAACGTTTTCGTGATTGCCCTGATATTCAGTTTCCTGGCCATTCCTCGGGAGTTCCAGCACCGAGTGTTGTTTTGGGGGATCATGGGGGTCATCGTCTTGAGGGCTATCATGATCGGCCTTGGGGCTGCGCTCATCGCCCAGTTCAGTTGGATACTTTACTGTTTCGGCGCTTTCCTGGTGTTCACCGGGGTAAAAATGCTCTTCGCTCGTGTCGATCATGCGCCTGACTTGGAAAACAACCGTTTCGTCAACTACCTGCGCACCCACCTACGCATCACCAAAGAATTGCACGGTCAACGTTTTATGGTTCGCGTACCTGACGCGTCAGGGAAAAGAATTCTATGGGTGACACCGCTCTTCCTTGCACTTATTTTGATTGAGTGTGCAGATTTGGTGTTTGCTGTTGATAGCGTGCCTGCGATTTTTGCCATTACACAGGATCCGTTCATCGTTTATACGTCGAACATCTTTGCTATTCTCGGCTTGCGAGCGCTCTATTTTGCACTGGCTGCCATGATCAGTCGCTTTGTTTACCTTAAGTATGCGCTGGCTCTGGTGCTTGTCTTTATTGGCGCAAAAATCTTCCTTCATGACGTTGTGGGTAAAGTGCCAGCCGAAATATCGTTGGGCGTTACAATCGGCCTGCTGATTGGTGGCGTGTTGCTTTCGCTTTGGAAAACCCGAGCGTCGGCTAACGCTCATTGAATAATTCGGACAGCTGAACGGCAGATCAAGGACAAGCACCGCAAGCATGGCATCAAAGGTGGCTGGGTGTGGCGCAGCCCGTGCGAAGAAGCAAAGCGTAGATTTTCCATCTCATGAGTCGCGCGGCATTCGTTGCGCATCATGCAACAGCTGAGCGACCTCCGTTACATCGGCCACGCTCTTGGCCAGAAGGACCTCGTACTCGGCCGTGAGGATCTTCGGCAGAATTACCAGCGATTGCGGATCGTCATCGAATGCCAGCAGGGTGTATGGCTTAGTGGGGCATCGTGACGACACCTGTTCAGACTTGATCGACATGCAGCCAACCATTCAGATGACGCAGATGTCCTGCGTACCGGCCAACGACGCGCAGCGTTCGCGTAGAAAGACCTGGAGGACCCTGACCCGCTCACTGACCTGAACCCTGTGCGGGCACATCAGGTAGACCGGCGCAGGCTCTCCCTGCCAGTCGGCGAACAAGGCACGTAACCGGCCGGCGCGCACATCCGTAGCGACATCGAGCCATGCCTTGTACACGACCCCGTGCCCGGCGAGCGCCCAGCGCCTGGCAACTTCGCCGTCGTCGCTGCGATAGTCACCGCGGACCTTGACCTCGCAGACCTCGTCACCACGCCTGAAACGCCAGTTATCGTAGGGACGCCCCTGGCGCTGGTAGACAATTGCAGAGTGCTCGGCCAGTGCCTGGGGCGAGGTTGGTTCACCCTGGCGGGCAAGGTAGGCGGGGCTGGCGCAGGCGACCCGATAATGCGCCTCCAGCACCGGCAGAGCCACCAGGGTGGAATCGACCGGTACGCCGAAGCGCAGTGCGACATCCACCGGCTCGCCGAACAGGTTGTTGGGGCGGTCGTTGAGCAACAGATGCAATTGCAGGTGTGGGTGCGAGGCGCGCAATTCATCCAGCCAACCCAGCAGCACACTACGGCCAAAGTCCGAAGGTGCCGCCAGCTGCAACACGCCGGCCAGTCCATGCCCGGCCCCGCGAACCGCCCGTTCACCCTCGTCCAATACGGCCAGGGCATTCCTCGCCGCCTCCAGATAGCGCTCACCCTCCGGCGTCAGGCGTTGCTGTCGCGTCGAGCGGGCGAACAGGCGAACCCCAAGGCGCGACTCCAGGCGCTTGAGCGCGAGGCTGGCTGCCGCGGGGCTGATATCCAGTTCACGCGCTGCGGCCGAGAGGCTGCCAACTTCGGCGGCTTTAACCAGCACTTTCAACTCAGCCAGACCCTGCATTTGTAAGTTTTCCTTATAAGTCATGTGCCAACGGCGGTATTTATCGCACATTTCCAATAAATGATCATGTAGGCACCGATAGAGCACGACTAGGTATCGCCCATGTCTCTCGATTTCAAATTCGACCACATAGCCTTCAACATCGGCGCCGATGACCACTTGCCCGCGTCGCTGCAGACCTTGCTTGGGGTGCAATCCGGCCCGCGGCCACCGTTCCCGTTTCCAGGCCAATGGCTGTATCAGGACGACCATGCCCTGGCGCACCTGCTGCAATGCGACGGGCTCGAGGCGACCCGCTTCAGTCACCTGGCCTTGAGCACGTGTCAACCGGCAGCGGTGGTGATGAAGCAGGTCAAGGCCAGCGAGCTGCCTCACCAGGTCGCCATCATGCCCGAGCAGCGGACCTGCCAGATATTCATCAGCCTGACCGATGAGTTCATCCTCGAACTCGATTGCCCTCTCGGTGAAGACCCGATCGATTTTACCCATGACTACCAGCACAACAGTCAAGCCCCCGTCTAACCAGGAGCCACCCATGTCCAGCCCGCTGAAACTCTTCACTCCATACGAACTCGGCCCCCTCACGCTGCCCAACCGCATCGTCATGGCACCAATGACCCGCTCACGCAGCACACAGCCCGGAGACGTGGCCAATGCGATGATGGCGCATTATTACGCCCAACGCGCCAGCGCCGGGCTCATAATCAGCGAGGCGACGCAGATCAGCCCTCAGGGCAAGGGCTATAGCTTCACACCGGGCATCTACAGCGCCGAGCAAGTGGCAGGCTGGCGGCAGGTTACCGACGCCGTGCATGCCAAGGGTGGGCGTATGTTCCTGCAGTTGTGGCATGTAGGCCGGATGTCCCACGCCAGCTTCCACGCCGATCGCCAGCCGGTGGCGCCTTCGGCGCTGCGTGCCGACGCGCAGGTATGGGTGGTCGGTGAAGATGGGGTAGGGCGGATGGTCGATGTCAGCGAGCCACGCGTCCTGAGCAAGGAGGATATCCTGGCGGTGATTGAGGATTACCGCCTGGCCGCCCGGTATGCGCGCGAAGCGGGGTTCGATGGGGTCGAGATCCACGCAGGCAACGGCTACCTGATCGACCAGTTCCTGCGCACCACCTCGAACCTGCGCGATGACGAGTACGGCGGCAGCCGCGAAAACCGTATCCGATTCCTGATCGACGTCACGCGCGCGGTCGCGGGGGAGATCGGCGCGCAACGCACTGGTGTACGCCTGGCCCCCTATATCACCGCCCGTGGCATGAACTGCCCGGACGTGATCCCGACCATCCTCCAGGCCGCCCAGTCGCTCGACGCCCTGGGTGTTGCCTATCTGCACCTGGCCGAGGCGGATTGGGACGATGCACCGCAGATTCCCGAACCCTTCCGGTATCAACTGCGCCGTGAGTTCAGCGGCGCGATCATCGTGGCCGGGCGCTATACCTTGGCGCGCGGCCAGGCGCTGCTCGACGCCGGCCTGGTGGACCTGGTTGCCTTCGGCCGTCCCTTCGTCGCCAACCCGGACTTTCCCGCGCGGCTCCAGCATGACTGGCCCCTGGCCGAGTTCGAGGGCAGCCGACTGTTCGGCGGTGACGAGGTGGGTTACAGCGACTATCCGGAATATCAATAACGTGAACGGCTGAACCAAGGTGCCCGGGGCGACGAGGCGGCTCATTTTCACCCTGGCCATGGAAGTATTCATGACCAGGGTCGATCAATCTCGGGCGCCGGGCACGCCAGACTCGATAAGCGCCTTGTCGGTTTACAACTCGATGTTCTGGCGCGATGAGCCGCGTTTTCCGACGGCTCGCTTATTGGCATTACCCCCTATCTGGAGGACTTCATGGGCGTCCACAAACTTGACCATTTCACCATCCGCACCCCGCTCTGGGTCGAAACCGCAGCGTTCTTCGAGCACGTCATCGGCCTGACGCCGGGTCCACGACCGGGGTTTCTTTTCCCTGGGTATTGGATGTATGCCGGCGACCAGCCGCTGTTGCACATCGCCAGTGTCCAGGGCGACCCAAAGGAACTGCAGATGTACCTCGGCGACAAGCCAGGCGGATATGGATCGGGTTCGCTCGATCATGTGTCGCTGCGTTGCGATGGATTGGAGCAAGTCCAGTCACGATTGCAATCCATGGGTATTGCGTTTCGTGAACGCGTCATTCCACAAATAGGCGAACACCAACTGTTTCTCGAGGACCCTAACGGCATAACCATCGAGATGATCTTCGACTACGTGCCGGGTCGTCGAATCGTTGGCCAGAGCATGTCGCACCTTGAGATAGAAACGCCTCACACCGTCAGCCCGGATTGACCACCGTTGGTGCGACAAGGATCTGCGGCCTACCTGCCTCCTGCTTGAGTTTTCCTCGGTATAGCGTCCAGGCGCGCCCTGCGCGTGCTTGACAATAACAACAGCACAAGGACCTCACCATGATCATGCTCGACACACCTGAATCGCGCCTGCAAGCTGCTGGCCTGACTTTGCCCAGCCCGGCACCGGCACTGGGCAACTATGTACCCTGGAGTATCGTCGGCAATACTCTGATGACGTCCGGACAGTTTCCCTGGATCGATGGGCAATTGCAGTACCGTGGCCGCTTGGGGCGCGATCTCGACCTCGGCCAAGGCTATGCGGCCTGCCACTTGGCGGCATTGAACGCGATCGCCCAGCTCAAGGATGCGGTGGGTGAATTGAGCCGGATCCGTCAGATTTACAGGCTCGAAGGCGTGCTCAATGTGGCCGAGGACTTCTACGATCATCCCAAGGCGCTGGATGGTGCTTCGGACTTGTTGGTGAGGGTCTTCAACGAGCGAGCCCGTCACACACGCATGATCTGGTCCAACCCGGTGATGCCCATGGACGGCTTCTGCCTGGTGTACCTGTTCGCTGAAATCGATGCCCAGTGAAAGGGAGCCATGATCATGATCCAGGCCAACAAACTGTTCTTCGCCAGTTGCCTGTCGCTGTTGGTGACCTCGATGATCTTTTCCATCCGTGCGGACGTTCTGCAATCGATCGGCGACGATTACCACTTATCCAACGCGATGATCGGCTTGACCATCTCATCGGTGTTCTGGGGTTTCACCCTGGGTATCATTGCCTGTGCCTTGATCGTTGACTGGGTTGGCATGAAATACCTGCACATCGTATCGGGGCTGGGCTACCTCATGGGTATCGCGATGATTCTATTGGCGCCGGCCAACCGCAGCGGGCAACCGATCGACGATGTCTTCGCGGCCACGGGCACCACCGTGCTTTATCTCGGCTTCCTGCTAACCGGTATTTCCCAAGGCATTGTCGAGGGTGTGACCAACCCGCTGGTCGCAACACTGTTCAAAAATGACAAGCGCCGCATGCTCACCCGGCTCCATGCGTGGTGGCCGATGGGCCTGATCGTCGGTGGTTTGACCGCCTGGGCATTGGGGCTACTCGAGCTGCCATGGCAGGCCAAGCTGGCGGTTGTGGGCCTGCCTGTACTTGGTTATCTGATGCTGGTCATTCCCTTGCGTTATCCCAGTACCGAACGGGTCAGTGCCAGGGTATCGAGCAGTGTCATGTTCGCCCAGATGAAGCGCCCACTGTTTATCGTACTCATGCTGTTGATGTGGGTGACGGCGGCAACCGAACTGGCGCCGGACCAATGGTTCGCAAAGATTATGGCCGACCTGTTGCCTCAGCTGGGTAGCAACAGCATTTTGCTGCTGGTCTATACCGCAGGCTTGATGTTCATCCTGCGCCAGTATGCGTCGAGCTGGGTCTTCTCGCGCTTTTCCCCTTTTGCCGTGCTCACGTTCAGCGCTGTACTGGCATTGTCAGGCTTGCTGGGGCTGGGGATGACGGGGCAGGGCGGCCTGTCGGGCCACTGGGCCGGTGCAGCCGCGTTGCTGTGCGTCACGGTGTTCGGGATCGGCAAGACGTTCTTCTGGCCCACCATGCTTGCGATCACCAGCGAGTTGCTACCCCGGGGCGGGGCACTGTTGATCAACTTGATGGGGGGCGCCGGCATGCTATCGGTCATGGTGGCTGTACCGGCAATCGGCTCGTTGATGGACCGCTACACGACTGCCAGTGCCTTGTTGCTGGTCGCGTGGTTGCCGGGCTCGTTGGTCATCGCCTTTGCCGTCTTGTGGGTGTACACCCGTCGAAGCGGCGGATATCGACCGGACCTGCTCGAGGCGCCGCACTGAAGGGCGCTCCAGCGACTTCCATCCTATGCCTTGATGTGTCTGAAGATTGATGCGGCGCCGGCACCGACCCATTGAGCACTTGTTGATGGCCAGGGAGCCCGAATTGCTCTAGCGCTATGCCAGCAATCGGCACTCGACACAGATGTGATGGGTATTTTCACTGCAGCCGTGAAAGTGTTGATGCGCAGTCCAGGTTACTCCGGGTGAGCAGCCCGGAGATACTGAAACATACCTCGAGGCATGCCTTACCACGCCTGCCTTGGACAACCGAACAGGAGCACGATATGAACCGACAGGATCAACCCCTATTTTCCCTTGCCATCCTCAAGGCCAGGCAAGGCCAGGCACCGGCACTGAAAGCGGCTTTGCTGGCCTTGATTGAGCCAACCCGAGCGGAGTCCGGTAACCGCGACTACATGCTGTTCGAACGCAGCGACGAGCCCGGGACGTTCTACATGCGCGAAGCGTTCGACCACCAGCAGGCCCTGGACACGCACTTGGCCACTGCACACTTCCAGCGTTTTGCCGAGCAGGCCAACCAGTTATTGGCGGAGCCCTTGCAATTGATCTTCCTTGATCCGGTTTCGTCTGCCGTTGCACCCCATCCCTGAGGGGAGGCAGGCAATGCGACCGGTCAAGCGCAGGCAATTCATCCAGGCCCTAGCCACTGTGGCATTGCTGCCAACGGCATTGGCGCATGGGCGCATGCAAGAGAGAGGGGCAAACATGGTCAGGCTCGGCGTAACCGACTTGTCATTTCACCATGCAACAGCAGCGGTCGTGGCTTTGGTGTTGCAACGCATGGGTTTCGTGGTAGAGCGTTCCAGCGCGCCTCACGAGCGTAACTTCGAGCGTCTGCGCGAAGGCGTGATCGACATGCTCGCGTCGGCGTGGATACCTTCAAGCCATGGACTTTACAAGGCACAAGTGGAAGAGCAGGTAGCGACCCAAGAACTGGGGCTGCATTACACGCCCTATGCATTATGGGGGGTTCCCGATTATGTACCGGAATCGATGGTCGCGTCGGTGGAGGACCTCCTTGACCCCAGCGTCAGCGCACGCATGTTCAAACAGATTCAAGGTATAGGGGCGGGTGCCGGCATTACCCGCTTTTCACTGAAAATGATGGTCGACTATGACCTGGTGGGTGCTGGGTACAGTTTCCGTACCGGGACCCAGGAACAATGCGTCACCGCCTATGAGCAACTGGTGCGTGAGGGCAAGTGGGGAATAGTGCCGCTCTGGCACCCGCAGTTCCTGCATCACAGCTATCGGATCCGCGAGCTCGAGGACCCCAAGGGCTTGCTGGGTAGTGTTGACCGGGCCGTATTGCTTGCACGGGATGACCGGCTATCGGGTTTCAGTGCCGCACAGCTGCAGGTGCTCGACAACATCCGCCTGGACAACATCATCGTGGCCGAGCTTGACCATGCCATCAACCGTAGCGGCGTGAGCCCTGACGAGGCAGCGCGCGCATGGTTCGAGAAACACCCACAGGTGTTGGCTTCGTGGTTGCGCCCTGTGACCTGAGTGTACGGACCACCCGTTGGGCGCGATGTTGCAAGCTGGTGGAGTATCGTGCCCAGCGTTGCGCCTGGTGTGCTGAAGCACCCGGAATACAGGGGATTGAGGATGTTGGATGGGGACATTCCCGAAGACAAATAAACAAGGCGGATTCATCAAAGACCATGATTTAACATAATATGCATTATGGGCAACTTCATGCAGGGCTATCTGGGCCGTGGATGGACAGATTTGAAGCCAGGACAGCGACCTCAGCATGGTCACCCTGATCATAAACGATCACAGCGTCATGCAATCGGACAGCGACTACGATGAGCTACGTTACAACAAACTCAGCTCTGAACGCTCGGGATGTCTTCGGGATTTGACTTCCAGTGACTACGCCGGATCGGCGACAGGTGAAATATACCCAAGATCAAATCCTGCTATGGCGTTGTGAAATCAGGTTATCGTTCTGCTCGAGTGAACTTGCTGATCGAGCGGCCAAATATCGCTGTTCAAACCTTCAGTGTTGGGAGGAAATCGAAGCATCTGGTTTAGAGGCGCAATGACGTCATGCTGCGGCCCAGTGTGATCGCCGTGCTTGTAGATTTATCGGTCTGTCATCCATAGCTGACAGAACTGCCGCCGTCATGGCAGATCAGCGACACATGCCGATAGCATTTATGAGGCCGTAACGAGCACCGCCTTGGCCGCGCTCAGGTTCCTTGAATGCTGGCGGCGAAGATCCCTTGCTAGAGCTATTTTCTGGCTCAGTGCCTCATTGCAAGGAGCATCATTCATAGCCTTATCCTCACGCCAATACCCTTCATTATCTGGTGATATGCAAAGCATCACGAGCTCGTTGCTGTACGACGTAAATCGTACTCAGCCCACGCATTTTCCAAATATCGAGCACTGGTACGAAGCTCCCCAGGGCTACACATCAAGATGACCAGATCACGCCTTTCTGCACTGTGTCGCAGCGTCGTACGAGCATTACGGGCTCTCTGAGGGGGCGGCACTCAGTGATTTCTCCTGAAATGAGGCATACGTAAGAGGCTTCAAACCTTGGAAAAGATAAAGTACCCTGCCCTTTAAATGATGGTGTTCAATTATAACTATGCTAAATATTCATTTAGTAGAGTTACACTCAGTAAGTGCCGGGTGATCAGTTCGATCAAAACTTCGTTGTGTATCGTCAAACCCTGCCCTGACGACTGCGAAAGTTTTCCGCAACATTGAACAATCCCATACCGACGAGCATCGCGATCACGAACAGCCAGGCTTGCCAGTACCCCCCGGCGAGCAACACCAACGCCGGCCCCGGACAAACGCCGGCCAGCCCCCAGCCTATGCCAAAGACCAGGCTCCCACCGACAAGTCGACGGTCGATGTCACGCCTGGCAGGCAGCTGTATCTTACCTCCCAGCGCAGCCGTGGTGTGACGCCGCGCCCAGGTCATAGGCAACAGTGCGGCACCTATCGCACCCACCATGACCAGTGCCAGCGACGGGTCCCACTGCCCGGCAATGTCGAGAAACCCTAACACCTTGGCGGGGTTTGCCATGCCGGATAGCAATATCCCCATGCCGAATAGCAACCCTGCAATGAAGCCACTGATCCGCTTCATTTCACGCTCCTGAAAAAAGATGCCTGACCACGAAGACCGTGGCAAAGCCGGCGGCCATGAAGCACAGTGTCGCCACTGCCGAACGGGGCGACAGGCGTGACAGGCCACAAACGCCATGGCCACTGGTGCAGCCACCGCCATAGCGAGTACCGAGGCCTACCAGAACTCCCGCGACCATAAGCAGCCAAGGCGCCATACTGAAATGAACCGGAGGCATTGCCGAGAACAGTTGCCATAAAAGTGGCGCGGCAATGAGTCCCAACAAGAAGCACACTTTTTCGCCCCGCCCTTCCCCGCCACTTTGCAGCAGAGAACCGAGCAAACCGCTGATGCCCGCGATGCGCCCGTTCGCAACGGCGAACAGCCCAGCGGCCAAACCGATCAGTGCCCCGCCTGCCAACGCCGACCACGGCGTGAAGGCAGCCATATCAACAAACATCTCAGCGCTCCATTGTCGTATTAGAGACAAAAACAGATTCCATCTTAACGCTAGAGAGCGACCTCATGACACTTCCCAGCATGCGGTGCCCGCGTCCAAGCCTGCTGCAGAAACGATAGAAGCGAAACAATAAAGTCAGCTGACCGGCGCAGACCTGATCGTCAGGATGCTGCACGGCGCATGGCTGAGAAGCCGCTCGGTGGTATCGCCGATCACCTTGGCCCAATGCCTGGCCTGCACGACGCCGACAACCACTGCATCGATCTTCAGCGTGGCGATGTAGGTCTTGATCACGCGCAGGGGCGCGCCTTCGCTGAAATACCGGTGCGTGTGGGCAACGCCATGTGCATCGGCCAACGCATCGAAAGGCAACTGCAGTGACTCACGTAACTGGTTCGCCCAGGGGCCGGCAAGGTCAGGGTTGGCCAGCATGGCGATGGGCAGGTCGTAAGCCGAGAGCAGGTGCAACTGGCCCTTGCATTGAGCAGCCAGTTGCTGACCTGCCGCGATCAGGGCATGGTTGAGGGCATCCTTGTGTGGCGACGGGTTGGCGACATCCACTGCGACCAGAATGTTGCGGGGGGTGGCTGGGGCATTCGCCGGCACGAACAACAACGGCGTCTCGCACCCATGCAGCAACGCTTGGTCTAGCGAGGTCCGGGCGATCTGCTCGAGCAGGGAGTGGCCCGGGCAGTCCTTGATCACCAGGTCAGGTGCGTAGCGGGCAATGCAGGCTGGCAGTTGATCACGCGGATTGGAGGCTTCTACGGCCTCGAAACCTGGCCGAGCCCCCACGAACTGCTGCTCATCGAGCAGCGCTTTGAGTTCGGTGCTGAAGTGCTCGAATGAGACCGAAGGTACCGGGTCCTCCTGCAATTCATGACGCAGGCGCAGTTCACCCGACTCATGGATGCCCAGTACTTGTAAACTTGCACCCGACGCCGCAGACAATGCCATGGCCCAGGACAGCGCTGTATTGGCTTGGGCCTCGGTCATGATGAGCAGAATCCGGCGATACGGCGTCATGGGCACCTCCCAGCGCGGCGTTTGGGGTGTATGCGATTGTCATTATCGAAGCCGGCGCTGGTTCGTTCTTGATAAATATCAAGGCCCCCAGGCGCCATAGCGCCACTTTACGGCTGAACCGATGCGCCGTCATCGGGGCGGCCATCACTGTCCTCTACCGACTCCAGGCGCGCATCGTGGCTCGGGTTTGCCAAGGATTGATGCGCGCGATCTGGCTCGAAGCGTTCCCGCCGTTACTGCCGCAGGCCAATGAGCTACCATCCATGCGTTGGTCGACAACTTGAAATGAACCGCCACACAGGGCAAGAGTACCTTCGCGATGTTCACTGTCACGCTGATCAACATGCTGGTCGTGATACTGGTGGTGATCATTCACTACGAATGCCTGCTGCGCCTGAATGACTGGCTACCCCGCCTCAAGCTCTGGAGCCGGTTTCGCATCGTAGCGGGCGTGTTCGGCGCACTGCTGGCCCATGCGCTTGAGGTCTGGTGCTTTGCCCTGGTGTATTACCTGATGGCCCATGCCGACGGCTGGGGCACGCTCAGCGGCAATTTCGACGGGAGTTTCCTGGACTGCGTGTACTTTTCCTTCACCACCTATACCACCATTGGTTTCGGCGACATCACCCCTGACGGGCACCTCAAATACCTTACTGGCCTGCAGGCATTGACTGGCCTGGTGCTGATCACCTGGACCGCTTCGTTTCTCTTCCTGGAAATGCAGAAGTACTGGAAAGCCAAATAGAAGCCGGAGCGTCCTTGCTCCTGAAGCGTTCCCGAACGTCGTTCACTCGCTACTCTTGATCGGAATCACTTTTTCCGGGTGAATGGCTTCGGCACGCTTTGGCAGATGTACCCGCAGTACACCGTTGGCGAACTCTGCATTGATTTTTTCAGCATCGACTTCGCGGGGCAATTGGAAAACCCGCTCGAAGCTGCCGTAGTGCCGTTCTGACAGGTGATACTCCTTGCGCTTTTCGTCGCGTTCTTCCTGCTTCTCTCCGCGAATCACCACATTCCCATTGACCAGCTTGATTTCGATGTCCTTGTCGTCCACGCCTGGCAATTCGGCACTGATGCGAAATTCATCGGCCAGTTCGCTGATATCCATCGCCGGCATGCCATGGCTGAAAAGGTCGCGACGCCAGAACGGCTCTACGTCAAACGGCGTGTGGCTGAACGGTGTGCGTAAAGGCCGGCGCCCGAAATCCTCGAACAGGCTGTCGATCTGGCGCCGTAACTGCTGGAATGGCCGCCACTGATCCGATGTTTCGGCGCTGGGCGGCGAAGCCTTGGCAGGCTGGGCGGCTGTGGGAGTATCAGGTACTTTCTTGGCTGCTTCGGACATGGCGACCTCCTCGAATGAGTTATGCCTCGCTGGGAGACGCCTTGATCTTGAGCCTGCAGCTAACCCCACGCTTGACCTTTATCAACCTGCCTGCGGCAACCTTTGCCTGCCCCTTTTGCTCCTGATCAACGGCCGGTGAGACTGCCGCCTAATGGGCTGGTAGCCGTGCAATTGACAACTATCAAGTCGGTGCAAGGCCATGCGACGAAACTGTATCTCCACTGTTCATTCCAGACGTGTGAGGATACCGCCATGGCTCCAGTCAACCCCTCCCCTCAACCTGCCCCCACCGCGTTTCCGGTGCCATCCGGCGAGCATTGGATCGATGCTCTGGACAATGGCACCCATGTACTGATCAGGCCGTTGCAAGCCAAGGACAGGCAGCGCGAAAGGGCCTTCATCGAACGGTTGTCACCTGAATCACGGCACTTTCGCTTCCTGTGCCAGATCAAGGAGCCCGGTGAAGCCATGCTCGACCAGTTGATGGCGGTCGATCAGGACCGACAAGCGGCCTTCGTCGCCCTCGCGCATGTCGACGGCGAACTGCAAGAAGTGGGCATTTCCCGTTACGCCGCTTGTGATGCCAAGGATGAATGCGAATGCGCGGTCACGGTTCTCGACAGCTGGCAACACCATGGTCTCGGCCGTTTGCTGCTCAAGCACCTGACTGATCATGCGCGGGCAAAAGGTTTTCGGCAGATGTATTCGATCGATTTCGCCGCCAACCAGGCAATGCGTGACATGGCCAAGGCAGCAGGATTTACCACGACCACCGACCCTGATGATCCGAGCCAGGTAATCCATCGGCTTGTACTGAGCTGAACCGAAGCCGCCGCGCCATGACCGGTCCTGACGCGGCGGCCAGCATCTTATTCAAGGCATGGTTGCCTGAGGCTCCTCGGGCAGCAGGTCGAACTGTTTGAGGCAGCGCTGCTCATCATCGGGTGTGAGTACCTTCAAGCCGCTCACCTCCTGCATGGGCGTTTCGAGCAAAGCCATGCGCAGCACCCCGTTGCGCTCCATGAAGGTCTGCGCCAGGCACGTGCACACCGGTTTGCCGACCAGTGCGGTGAGTTTTTCATCTTCGGGTACGTCCACTTGAGCCTGCAGGTTGGCTTCGCAGTTCGCCACGATCTGCGTCACCGAGCGTCCTGCCAACCACAAGGCGCCTGTGCCCAGCAGCCCCAGGCACAACAGCACCACCAGCAGGATGTTCGACTCCCGGGCCACCGAGCGAAGGAACGCCAGCCTGGCCTGCCAGCCTGCCTCCTGGCCGTTGAAAATGGCCCTGCCGACAGTGCGCTTCACGCCTCGCTGCACCGCCCAGCCTAGCGCCACACTCAGGGCCAGCAAGGCCAGTATCACGGCCGGATCGTGCATGGGCAGGCGCCAGGTCGGGCTCAGCCCGTGGTAGGCCGATGCGGCGAGTAGCAAGACCAGAATCGCCACGATCCAACCCAGGCTGCCCTTTGGACGATGCATCCAGGCTCTGAGTCTTGCCCTTGCTTGTGTGTTCATGAATACCTCCCGCGCCACCCCAGGCTCTGTATGAAAAGCCTTGATACTCGTTGATGCTGCGTTGGAAACAGCCCCTAGCGCACAGGGTCGATGGCAACCGTTTCCTGATGCTCAGGCACGCACACCTGCCAGCCGAGTTCGAGGCTGATCCGCCGCCGCAAGGTGTCGGCTGCGTGTGGCTCGCCATGAATGACATAGGTCTGACGCGGTGGCCGGGTGAACCCGCGTAACCATTCCATGATTTCATCAGCATCGGCGTGCGCAGAAAGATTCTCCATCGCATGCACCTGTGCACGGATGGGCACGTCCTCGCCGTGCAACCGCACGCTGTGGGCGCCCGCGACGATATCGGCACCCCGCGTCCCCCCGGCTTGAAAGCCCGAGAACAGAATGCTGTTGCGTGGGTTGGGGGCCAGCGCCTTGAGGTGGTGAAGCACCCGTCCACCGGTCGCCATACCACTGGCGGCGATGATCACTGCGGGCTCGCGCAGCTGGTCCAGGTGCCTGGACTCGTCGACCGTGCGGACGATGTGCGTGCCCCTGCACATGGCGGCGCACTCGGCTGCTGTCAGCCGGTGTTCACTGCGGTACTGCTGGTACAGGACAGTGGCATCGGTGGCCATCGGGCTGTTCAGGTAGACCGGGATATCAGGGATCAGCCGGTCGCGCTTGAGCGTGTACAGGTAGTACATGAGCAGTTGGGCACGGCCGACAGCGAACGAGGGCACGAGGGTAATGCCGTGGCGCAGGAGCGTTTCGTTGATGACCTTGGCCAGGTACTGTTCGGTCGATTCGGCCGGATGCTGGCGATCCCCATAGGTAGACTCGATCAACAGCACGTCCGTCGTCCTGACCAGTTCAGGCGCACGCATGATCGGATCCTGAGGGCGGCCGAGGTCACCCGAAAACAGCACGGTCTGCCCTTCGGCGCTGATCTGGACCGTGGCTGCCCCCAGAATATGTCCGGCGGTACGCAATAGCAGCTCCATGCCCTCGGCAATCAGGGTCACCTGGTGCAACTCTACGGGATGAAACAGTGCCAGGACCCTTTTGGCATCCTGCTCGGTATAGAGCGGTTGCGCCGGTGCATGCTTGGAGTAACCGTGGCGATTGGCATGGTCGGCCTGCTCTTCCTGCAGCCGCGCACTGTCGAGCAAGAGGATTTCCGCCAGGGCGCAAGTCGCCGGCGTGGCGTAGATCGGCCCGCGGTAGCCTTCCCGAACCAGCACCGGTAGATAACCACTGTGGTCAAGGTGGGCATGGGTCAGCACCACCGCATCGAGCGCACGCAGCGCCGGGGGCAGTGGCTGCCAGTTGCGCAGGCGCAGTTGCTTGAACCCCTGGAAGAGTCCGCAGTCGACCAATACCCGCGTGCTGTCACGGGTCAACAGGAATTTGCTGCCGGTCACGGTCCCGGTGCCGCCAAGAAAAGTCAGTTGCATGGCCAAGGCTCCCAACTTTCGGCTATTTGGGGATGAACGGCGAGCACACTGCACGGTGGGCGGCTGACGATACGCTCGGTGGTGTCACCCAACAGTTTGTCCAGGCCCTTGGGCTGTACCACGCCCATCACCACCGCGTCGATGTCCAGTGCTGCGACCTGTTCACGGATCACCTGTACCGGGCCTCCTTCCATGAAATGTCGGCGGTCCGGCGCGACGCCTTCGGCATCGGCCAGCGCTTCGAAAGGCTCCTGCAGTGCCTCGCGCATCTCGTCGATCCACGCCTGGGTGACATTCATGTCCGAGGCAAATACCCCTGCCAGGTTGTAGGCCGATAGCAGATGCAGGTGCGCGTCACACTGTAACGCCAGCGCCTGGCCAGCACGAATCAGTCCACGATTGAAGCACGCCTGGACGGCAGGCGTCTCGCTGAACGCAGTATCCACGGCGACCAGCACACGCCGCGGCAATGAAGTGGCCGCCGCCGGCACGAAATGGCTGACGCCTTTGAAACCTCGCATCAGCGCACAATCCAGTGGGGTGCCGAACATGCGCATCAGGGCCGACGCGGCTTCGCTGTCCTTGATGACCATATCCGGCTGCAGTTCACTGATGTAATCGATCGCCTGGCTGCGGATATCCTCCGCATTCAGGCTGTCGACCGTCAGCGTCGTACCGCTGCCCCGATGCCGTTGGACCAATCCCGTCAACTGAACGCGATAATGCTGGTACTGGCGCTTGATATCGGCCTCGTTCAGCCGCTCTTCGCGCAGAAGGTGCTCCTCGCTCGGCTCGAACAGGCCCAGCACATGCACGCTGGCACCGCTGACTTGCGCCAAGGCAAGGGCTCGGCGCAAAGCGGCGGAATGCGGATCGACCTCGCTCAGCAGCACCAGCAATTGTCGATATTGCCCCATGGTGAACCTCCGCGCTTACGTCAGTGGATGTGATGCTGACGATGTTCCGCGCGCAGGATCGATGTTGCTTGATGCAGATCAGAAAACTGCTACCCAGCCTGAACTTGATGATTGTCAGAACCTAACCGGCCCGTCACGTTAAAACGGCTGCACCAGGCAATGATCGGGTAACGGGAGGCGTCATGAACGGGCAGCAAACAGCACAGCCACAGACCTGCGAACACTGGGTCGAAAACCTCGAGGACGGTTCGGCGGTGCTGATCCGCCCCTTACGCGAGGAGGACCACGAACGGGACAAGCGTTTTCTGAGCACAATCACTTATGAATCACGGCGTTTTCGTTTCATTGCCGGACTCAGCGGCGGCTTGCCCAGCCTGGACACGCAATGCATGCCCGTGGACTATCAGCAGCGCATGGCCTACGTCGCCTTGGCTCATGTGGACGGTAAATTGCAACAGATCGGCGTCAGCCGTTATGCAGGCCTACCTGGCAGCCAATGTTGCGAATGCGCAGTGGCGGTCAGCGAAGACTGGCAGCGCAAAGGGTTGGGCAAGCGCCTGATGCAGCACCTGATTGCAGCCGCACGACGCAATGGCTTTCAGTGCATGGTTTCCCGGGATCTGGCCAGCAATTATGGCATGCACCGGCTGGTCAAGGCACTAGGCTTCACCTCACGCTACCCTGGCGGGGATGTGAGCGAGATCCTGCACGAACTTGACCTGCAGCCTTGAAAAGACAAGGCCCTTGCGGGCCTTGTGCTTCAGCCTTGGGAGCGCTCTGGAGAAATCACCAGCACGCTGCTGGACAACCGATGCAAAACCCGCTCGGCAGTACTGCCGATGAACCAGCCGATGCCATGGTGGTGATAACTGCCCATGACCAGCACGTCGATATCATTGTTATCCATGAATATCGCCAAGGCCTTTGCCGGGTCGCCTATGCGCATGTGGCGGTGTTCGACGGCGATCCCGTTGCGTTCGGCAAGCTCCTGGAAGGCAGCACTCTGAGCGTCATGCAAGGTCCGGGCGTGGTTCGAATCGAACAGGAACGAATGTTCCCGGCTGCCGCCTGCATCCAGGTACATGGAACCCAAGTCGTAGGCATACAGCAACTCGATCTGTGCATTGCACTGCAATGTCAGTTTCAGCGCTTCGCTGATGATCTGGTCGTTGAAACCTTCGAACTGATCCTCAGGCCTGGACAGGTCCACCGCCGCAAGAATCCTGCGTGGCAACGCGTGGCTGGCCTTGTGTACCAAGTGCAAGGGGGTTCGCGTTTCACGCAGCAACTGGATATCCAGCGAGGTGAACATTGCGCGCATCCACCAGGGCTCATGCTCGAACGCCTTGATCAGCATGGCGAACGGCTGCTCACGCAAGTGCACCAGGATCTCGTTCAAGGGTTGCTGTACCCACACCACCTCGGTTGTGACGATGACACCACTGCGCCGCATCGATGTCGCCTGGGTTTCCAGCCATTCACGGTGCTGCTGCACGTAACCCTCGCGCATGACTGCCAGCGCCTGGTCATTCACCAGGCCCGCCGTGGCAAGCCCTTCCACGTAGTCGAAAGCCACGATGTGCAGCGCCATCCCCTTGGCCTTGGCCAACGCAGCAGCCCGGTCATAGACCGGGGTTCGGCGCATCAGGGGGGAGGCGATCAGCAGCAGTCTTTGCGGAGTTTCCATGGCACACCTCTGAGGTTGCGATACGTAGCTCAAGCATCTGCCACCCAGGTCTTGCGAATTTGATGTTTATCAACTGGAGGCACCTTCTGACAAACGGCATTGCCCATGGCGCAACAACTTGACGCGGATCAATGTCTCGACACTTCGCAGGCGCACCCTGTACCCATACCAACATTCACTTCAGGCGCCGCAGGCGTGCCATGGTGATAACGCCCTGAGCTTCACCTGCGCTGCCGGCAGGGACGCCTTCATTCTGCATTGTCTACCGATACATGCTTTGGAGGCTCTGATGAACGTTTACGTCGAGAAGAACACTGTGCAGGGACGCTGTTGGGTGCGCATGGATCACTGGCGGGTGAGTTTCAGTACGGCTGCCGAAGCCGAGCGGTTTGTCGAGCGACTTACAATCCGCCTCAATGCCCCCCACTCGCGTGACATGCTGGCCGATTGGTCGCCCCATACCGGGGTTGCCACCGGGCACGGTGCGCGTAACGGCACTGGGGCCCAAAGCGGCCTCCGAAGTGCAAAGGAGGCCTGAGATGCCTGGCCAGCTGAAGGTCACACGGCTCGACTCGCCCAACGAGTCGTCCAAGGCAAACCCTATTCACCTGAAACCGCTGGCGAACCACTGCAGGGATTGCCGGGTCAGCGGCCTGTGCCTCCCCACCGGCCTGCCGGTTGACGACGACAGCTGCCTGGGCGCGTTGATAGGCCCACGCCTTCGCATTCGCAAGGGCGCCGCGCTGTTCAATGCCAACGATCCGCTGACCATGCTCTATGCCGTCCGCTGCGGCAGTTTCAAGACCAGCCTGAACACCGCCGAGGGGCAAGGCGTGGTGATCAACTTCTGGATGCCGGGCGATGTACTGGGCCTCGATGCCATTGCCACAGAGCACCATGTCTGCGACGCCATTGCTCTGGAAGACAGCGAAGTCTGTCCCGTCCCCTATCGCCGCTTGCAAACCCTGGCGCGTGACTTTCCGGTCCTGCAGCAAAGCCTCAATCGCTTGATGAGCCGGGAGATCGTGCGTGAGCACGGGCGTGTGCTGATGCTGTGCAACCTTACTGCAGAACAGCGGCTGGCCAGCTTCCTGGTAGGGCTCTCCAGGCGCTTCGTCAGCCGCGGTTATTCTGCCCATGGCTTCATGTTGCGGATGTCCCGAGAAGACATGGCGTCGTACCTGGGATTACGCCTGGAAACCGTATGCCGATCCATCGCCCACCTGCGGGCGCTGGGTCTCGTCGACCTGCATGGCAGGTTGGTAGAAATTCTCGATATGCCTGCACTCATGGCACTGGAACAGGGCGGCGGTGAATGTGAGGTCAAGGGCCCCTGAAGGCACCCTGCTCGGACGCCGTAGATGTTGGCCACGACGCTGTGACGCGAGCATTCCTTTCAAGCCAACCCGCCAAAACGCTTGTAGAAACCCTCGCTCACGTCCGGCAATGGGCCATCTGCTGTCTCCAGCGCTGCATTCAACCATTCTTCGGCCTTGGCAAACACCAGTCGATAGAGGTTGCGGCACAACTGTCGCGCGGCCCTTCCCTCCCAGTCCCCTGGCAGTAGCTCGTCGGGTAGTTGCGGGTCGCGCAGCAGCAGGCGGCGGTACTCGTGAATCAGCAGCGTGCGTGCCAGGAAGCAATCTTGAGCATCGAGCAACGGCTGCTCTTTCAAACCTTGCCACAGCGGCCTGAACAGCTGGATGAACTCGCTGTATTGCTGCCCCAGTTCGTCGATACGCCAGCTTTCCCGCACCTGGGCGCGCATGGCCTTGGACGCGAGTACCTCTTGGGTGTGGGTTTCGAAGACGATGCTGTCGTCGCTGGCTTCAAGATCACGCAACGTGGCCGCCAGGTCGGCACGATCTGCCCGTGGGCAGCCCAGCAGGTTCGGTGCCATGACGCCAAACCCCTGCCACTCCAGTTCTTCACGCACCGCCTTGCGTTTACCCGTCTCGAGTTGCGACAGCAACACCAGCGTCCAGGCCCCGTCCCAGGCCGGCTGGCTCGGGCTGTAGACGCGCTTGAAGGCTTTTTCGAAACGCCGACGGCCAGTGCCGGTCAGGCTGTAATAACTGCGTCGCCCAACCTTTTCTGCAGTGAGCCAACCTTCTTTGGTCAGGCGAAAGATCGACGTGCGGATCAACCGTTCATTGATGCCGATCGGCTCCAGCAGGTTGATCAGGCTACCGAGCCAGACTGTACCGCCGTGCGGCTCGATGGCATCGCCGTACAACGTGATGATCAGGGAACTGGCGCGGATTGGCGTCTGCTCCTGAAAGCGGGTAATCAAGTGGTTCAGTGGGGCGAGATTGCTCATGGGCGAACTGTGCGCGGATAAAGCACCGACTATACCTGTGCGGCGGGCCGCCTGGCCATTGCGTGTCACTGCCAGGCTCATGCGCTCGCCTGGCCCTTGGGCCTGACCCCAGTGTCTTCCATGCGCGGGCGCCCCGGCTCTGCCTCGGCCAGCGGCGGGCATTCGACCATGCTGCTCATGCAGCGCCGCGCCAGGTGCTGGTACTCCGCCGTCCCGCGCTGTTTCCAGGCCAGTTCCTGCTCGCTCAGTGGGCGTTTGACCTGGGCTGGTGACCCCATCACCAGGCTCTGCGCCGCGCATTCGAAGCCAGCTTTGACGAAGGCGGTGGCCGCGACGATGCAGCGTGGTGCGACATGGGCGCCATCCATCACCACGGCGTTCATGCCGATCAATGAATCTTCGCCCACGCGACAGCCGTGCAGCACCGCGCCATGGCCGACGTGCCCGTTACGCTCCACTACGGTATCGCCCCCCGGGAAACCATGCATCACGCAGGTGTCCTGCAAGTTGGCGCCCTCCTCCAGCACGATGCGGCCGAAATCGCCCCTGAGCGATGCCAGTGGGCCAATGTAGCAGCGGGGGCCGACGATGACGTCGCCGATCAGGACTGCGCTGGGGTGTACGTAGGCTGTCGGGTGAACCACGGGCGTCAGGCCGTCCAGTCGATAGCAAGGCATCGCATCACTCCTGAAATGATTTGAAATGTCAGTCGATCTTGTATCAGAAGCTGTTTGATCGTCAATCGTGTATCGCTTGTGTTGATCTAATGCTGTCATACAAAAATCAGCTGAAAATACCCGTAAATACACAGGACAAACGATTCATCTGCAAATATTGCGGTGGAGCGGTGATCGCTGGAGAACACATGATTAGATACGTAAATGTATTTTTGATATTGCATATATGTATCACATAGAGCATATACTGGCCTCACCTGGTCGTGATCCCGCATTACGCCCCTGCAAACAATTCCAAGAAATGCCGGCCCCGCGATGTGCCGTGCGTGCAGCCAGAGGAACCCGAGATGCCGCGATATATCGATGTGCAGGCGCCCGAACACGGCGTTCAGCTCATTACCCTGCAACGGCCCGAGGCCTTGAACGCCCTGAGCACCGAGTTACTGGCACAACTGGCTGCTGCGTTGCAGGCTGCCGGGGACGACGAGCGTGTCCGAACTGTAGTGATTACGGGCAGTGCCAGGGCTTTCGCCGCAGGCGCCGACATTGGCGAGATGGCCGATCGCGACCTGGTCGGCATCCTTAATGACCCCCGCGTAGCGCATTGGCAAAGCATCGCTGCATTCGCCAAGCCGCTGATTGCCGCAGTCAACGGCTATGCCCTGGGTGGCGGCTGCGAACTGGCAATGTGCGCCGACATCCTCATCGCCAGTACCGACGCCCGTTTCGGCCAGCCGGAAATCAACCTGGGCATCATCCCCGGTGCTGGCGGCACCCAGCGCCTGTTGCGCGCCGTCGGTAAGCCGTTGGCCATGCAGATGGTGCTGACGGGGGAGCCCATCACTGCCCATCGCGCCCAGCAGGCCGGCCTGGTCAGCGAAATTACCCAGCCCGAACTCACCGTAGAACGCGCCATGCAGGTTGCCCGCAGCATCGCCGCCAAAGCGCCGCTGGCCGTGCGCCTGGCCAAGGAGGCGCTACTGAAGGCCGGTGATACCGACCTGGCCAGCGGTCTGCGCTTCGAGCGCCATGCGTTCACTCTGCTGGCTGGCACCGCCGACCGCGATGAAGGCATCCGCGCCTTCCAGGAAAAGCGCCAGGCCCGTTTCCAGGGGCGCTGAACTTCATTCTCTCGACTGACGGAGCGAGCCTGTCATGACTTTCCAGCACATCCTGTTTTCCATCGAGGACGGCGTCGCCCTCCTTTCGTTGAACCGCCCCGAGCAGCTGAACAGCTTCAATACGGCCATGCACCTGGAGGTGCGCGAAGCGCTCAAGCAAGTGCGCCAGAGCAGTGAAGCACGGGTGCTGCTGCTGACGGCTGAAGGCCGCGGCTTCTGCGCCGGCCAGGACCTGTCCGACCGCAACGTTGCCCCAGGCGCCGAGATGCCAGACCTGGGCCAATCGATCGACAAGTTCTACAACCCGCTGGTGCGCACCCTGCGCGACCTGCCATTGCCGGTGATCTGCGCGGTCAACGGCGTGGCTGCCGGAGCCGGTGCCAACATTCCCTTGGCCTGCGACCTGGTGCTGGCCGCACGCTCGGCCAGCTTCATCCAGGCCTTCTGCAAGATCGGCCTGGTGCCGGATTCCGGCGGTACCTGGCTGCTGCCGCGCTTGGTCGGCATGGCCCGGGCCAAGGCGCTGGCCATGCTGGGCGAGCGCCTTGGCGCCGAACAGGCCGAGCAATGGGGGCTGATCCATCGCGTGGTGGATGATGCCGCGCTGCGTGACGAAGCCCTCACCCTCGCCCGCCAGCTCGCTGCCCAGCCTACCTACGGCCTGGCACTGATCAAGCGCAGCCTCAATGCCAGTTTCGACAACGGTTTTGAGGCGCAGCTGGAGCTGGAGCGCGACCTGCAGCGCCTGGCCGGGCGCAGCGAGGACTACCGCGAAGGCGTGAGCGCCTTCATGAACAAACGCTCGCCAGCCTTCAAGGGGCGCTGAACATGGGCGCACTCGCAAGCAATGCGCAGGTGGCGGTGATCGGTGCCGGCGCCATGGGCGCCGGTATTGCCCAGGTCGCGGCCCAGGCCGGCCACCCCGTCAAGCTCTACGATAACCGCCCGGGTGCTGCCGCCCAGGCAGTGGAGGGTATCGATCGCCAACTGGCCCGGCTGGTTGAGAAAGGAAAGTTGCTGGCCGCTGAACGCGAAGCGATCAATGCCCGCCTGTGCCCGGTCGAGACACTCGAGGCCTTGGCTGATGCCGGCCTGGTGATTGAAGCCATCGTCGAAAATTTGCAGGTGAAGCAGGCGCTGTTCAGTCAGCTCGAAACCCTTTGCGCAGTCGACTGTATCCTTGCCAGCAATACTTCGTCACTGTCCATCACCAGCCTTGCTGCGGGCCTTGAACGCCCGCAGCACGTGGTCGGTATGCATTTCTTCAACCCGGCACCGCTGATGGCGCTGGTCGAGGTGGTGTCGGGCCTGGCAACCGACCCGACAGTGGCCGCACGCATCTACGCCACTGCCCAGGCCTGGGGCAAGCAGCCGGTCCATGCGCGCTCTACACCCGGTTTCATCGTCAACCGGGTAGCGCGGCCGTTCTATGCCGAAAGCCTGCGCCTGATGCAGGAAGGTGCCGCCGATTGCGCCAGCCTGGATGCGCTGATGCGTGACGCGGGTGGCTTCCGCATGGGGGCGTTCGAGCTGACCGACCTGATTGGCCATGACGTCAATTACGCGGTCACCTGTTCCGTATTCGACGCTTTCTATGGCGATTTCCGTTTCCAGCCTTCGCTGGTGCAGAAGGAACTGGTGGACGCCGGTCGCCTGGGTCGCAAGACCGGCCAAGGCTTCTATCACTATGCCGAAGGCGTCGAGCGCCCGCAGCCGGCCGAACTGCACAGCTCCGCCGGTGCAGCGGCCTGCGTTGTCGAGGGCAACCTGGGGGTGATGCAGCCGCTGGTCGAGCGCCTGCGCCAAAGCGGCATTGCCGTGACCCAGCGCGCCGGTAGTGGCCTGATCCAGGTGGGCGACGCCACCCTGGCCCTGTCCGACGGCCGGCTGGCCAGCCAACGTGCCCGTGAGGACGGGCTGCGCAACCTGGTGCTGCTCGACCTTGCGCTGGACTACAGCAGCGCCACCCGCCTTGCCATCAGCTGGTCCGCCGATACCACTGACAGCGCCCGTGACCAGGCTGTAGCCCTGCTGCAGCGCGCAGGCTTGAAAGTGACCGGCATCGCCGACCTGCCGGGCCTGGTGGTACTGCGTACCGTGGCAATGCTCGCCAACGAGGCCGCCGATGCCGTGCTGCAGGGCGTCGGCAGCGCCGCCGACATCGACCTGGCCATGCGCGCCGGCGTCAATTACCCCTGCGGCCCGCTGGCCTGGGCGGCAAACATAGGTATTGCCCATACCCTGCGCGTGCTCGACAACCTGCAGCGCAGCTACGGCGAGAGCCGCTACCGCCCTTCCCTGTTGTTACGCCGCTGCGAAGCCAAAGGAGGCACCCTGCATGACTGAAGTGCAACTGGCACAAGCCTGTGCCGACGCCCTGTACGCCCGTGACCCGGCCACTCAGGGCCTGGGCATTACCCTGCTGGATGCCGGCCCAGGTCGGGCCAGCCTGCGCATGCCGGTGCGTGCCGACATGATCCAGGGGCATGGCACCTGCCATGGCGGTTTCCTGTTCGCGTTGGCCGATTCGGCGTTTGCCTTCGCCTGCAACAGCTACGACCAGGCCACGGTGGCGCTGGGCTGCAGCATCGACTACCTGGCCCCGGCGCTGCGCGATGACGTGCTCACCGCCCACGCCAGTGAAGTCAGCCGCAAAGGCCGCACCGGCCTGTATGACGTGCGCATCGACAACCAGCGCGGTGAATTGGTGGCGATGTTCCATGGCAAATCCTACAAAGTGCGCGGCACCGTGCTGGCGCAGGAGACGCAAGATGAATGAACCGACCCACGCCGATGCCTTGATCATCGACGCCGTGCGCACCCCCATTGGCCGCTATGCCGGGGCCCTGAGCAGCGTGCGCGCCGACGACCTGGCGGCCATCCCGCTCAAAGCCTTGATCCAGCGCCACCCCGAACTGGACTGGAAAGCCATTGATGACGTCATCTTCGGCTGTGCCAACCAGGCCGGCGAAGACAACCGCAACGTGGCTCACATGGCGAGCCTGCTGGCCGGGCTGCCAGTCGAAGTACCAGGGACCACGATCAACCGCCTGTGCGGTTCCGGCCTGGATGCCATCGGCAATGCGGCACGTGCCCTGCGCTGTGGTGAAGCAGGGCTCATGCTGGCCGGCGGTGTGGAATCCATGTCGCGTGCGCCGTTTGTGATGGGTAAGTCGGAACAGGCATTCGGGCGTGCGGCCGAGCTGTTCGACACCACGATCGGCTGGCGTTTCGTCAACCCACTGATGAAGACTGCCTACGGCATCGATTCGATGCCGGAAACCGCAGAAAACGTGGCTGAGCAGTTCGGCATCTCGCGCGCCGACCAGGATGCCTTTGCCCTGCGCAGCCAGCACAAGGCCGCAGCAGCTCAGGCCCGCGGCCGCCTGGCGAGGGAAATCGTGCCGGTCGAAATCCCGCAACGCAAAGGCCCTGCCAAAGTGGTCGAGCATGACGAGCACCCGCGCGGCGACACGACCCTGGAGCAGTTGGCTCGGCTCGGCACGCCGTTTCGTGAAGGCGGCAGCGTAACGGCGGGTAATGCCTCCGGCGTGAATGACGGCGCGTGCGCCCTGCTGCTGGCCAGCAGCGCTGCGGCCCGCCGCCATGGCCTGAAAGCGCGCGGGCGCATCGTCGGCATGGCTGTGGCCGGGGTCGAACCCAGGCTGATGGGCATCGGTCCGGTGCCTGCGACCCGCAAGGTGCTGGCGCTCAGCGGCCTGGCACTGGCTGACATGGATGTCATCGAACTCAATGAGGCCTTTGCCGCCCAAGGGCTGGCCGTGTTGCGCGAGCTGGGCCTGGCCGACGACGACCCACGAGTCAACCGCAACGGCGGCGCCATCGCCTTGGGCCATCCACTGGGCATGAGCGGTGCTCGATTGGTGACCACTGCCTTGCACGAGCTTGAAGAAACGGCCGGCCGCTACGCCCTGTGCACCATGTGCATCGGCGTAGGCCAAGGCATTGCCATGATCATCGAGCGCCTCTGAGCGGCTCAGACCCTGCGCTTGTTACCGAACTGAACGCAGCCGTATATGCTGCCTCCATGACACTCACCGCGTGGCCTGCAACCGCTGCCGCGCGGCGTACAAGAACAATTCGAGTGAAGCCATGAACATGTACCATGATGCCGATCGTGCCCTGCTGGACCCGATGGAAACCGCCAGCGTCGATGCCCTGCGCCAGCACCAGCTGGAGCGTCTGCGCTGGAGCCTGAAGCACGCCTACGACAATGTGCCGTTGTACCGCCAGCGCTTTGCCGAGTACGGCATCCACCCTGATGACCTCAAGTGCCTGGAGGACCTGGCGAAGTTCCCCTTCACCGGCAAGAACGACCTGCGCGACAACTACCCCTACGGCATGTTTGCCGTGCCCCAGGAAGAAGTGGTGCGCCTGCATGCCTCCAGTGGCACCACCGGCAAGCCGACGGTGGTCGGCTATACCCAGAACGATATCGACACCTGGGCCAATGTGGTTGCCCGTTCGATTCGTGCGGCCGGCGGGCGCAAAGGTGACAAGGTGCATGTGTCCTACGGCTACGGGCTGTTCACCGGTGGGCTCGGCGCGCACTACGGTGCCGAACGCCTGGGCTGCACCGTGATCCCCATGTCCGGTGGACAGACCGAAAAGCAGGTGCAACTGATTCGCGACTTCCAGCCCGACATCATCATGGTCACCCCGTCCTACATGCTCAACCTGGCTGATGAAATCGAGCGTCAGGGCATCGACCCGCACGACCTCAAGCTGCGCCTGGGTATTTTTGGTGCCGAGCCGTGGACCGACGAGCTGCGCCGCTCGATCGAGCAGCGTCTGGGCATCAATGCCCTCGATATCTACGGCCTTTCGGAAATCATGGGGCCCGGGGTGGCAATGGAGTGCATAGAGACCAAGGACGGCCCGACCATCTGGGAAGACCACTTCTATCCCGAGATCATCGACCCTGCCACCGGCGAGGTGCTGCCGGATGGCCAACTGGGCGAGCTGGTATTCACCTCGCTGAGCAAGGAGGCATTGCCGATGGTGCGTTATCGCACCCGCGACCTCACCCGGCTGCTGCCCGGCACCGCTCGGCCGATGCGGCGGATCGGCAAGATCACCGGTCGCAGTGACGATATGCTGATCATTCGCGGGGTCAATGTGTTCCCGACTCAGATCGAGGAACAGGTGCTAAAAATAAAACAGCTTTCTGAGCTTTATGAGATTCATCTGTATCGCAATGGAAATCTGGACAGTGTCCAGGTGCACGTGGAGCTGCGTGCAGAGTGCCAGCACCTTGACGAAGGCCAGCGCAAGCTGGTTGTCGGGGAGTTGAGCAAACAGATCAAGACTTACATCGGTATCAGCACCCACGTGCACCTGCAGCCCTGCGGCACGCTCAAGCGCTCCGAAGGCAAGGCGTGCCACGTGTTCGACAAACGGTTGGCCAGCTGACCCATTCGGCTGCCATTTCGGCCCCGGCATTGTCCGGGGCCTTTTTTTGCCTGCGTGCTGCCGGGCACACGCTGCTGCCCGACAGCCCTCTTGCCTGTCAACGTGATACACAAATCTCACTTGATACACATAAATGTGTTTGACGTTATGTTTTGTATCGCTTACAAATGACTCATGCCTTAGCAGGAGTCGCAGCACATGTACGCACAGCTAGTGGAAACCGGAGTCAAGCGCATCAAGTCGCTGGAAGAGATGTCCCCCGAAGAACGCAACTTCCAGGAAAAGATCGACGCCGAAATCAAGATCGAAGCCAAGAACTGGATGCCCGAGGCCTACCGCCAGACCCTGATCCGGCAGATCTCCCAGCACGCCCACTCTGAAATCGTCGGCATGCTGCCCGAAGGCAACTGGGTCACCCGTGCCCCCAGCCTCAAGCGCAAACTGCAGCTGATGGCCAAGATCCAGGACGAAGCCGGCCATGGCCTGTACCTGTACAGCGCCATGGAAACCCTGGGGGCGGACCGCGACGAAGAGATCGCCAAACTGCACAGCGGCAAGGCCAAGTACTCGAGCATCTTCAACTACCCCACCCTCAGCTGGGCCGACATGGGCGCTGTGGGCTGGCTGGTGGACGGCGCCGCCATCGTCAACCAGGTGGTACTGCAGCGCACCTCTTACGGCCCCTACTCCCGCGCGATGATCCGGATCTGCAAGGAAGAGAGCTTCCACCAGCGCCAGGGCTACGAAATGCTCCTGACCATGATGCGCCAGGGCACCCAAGCCCAGCGCGACATGGTTCAGGACGCCATCAACCGCCTGTGGTGGCCGGCGCTGATGATGTTCGGCCCGAGCGATGAACACTCGCCCAACAGCGCCCAGTCGATGGCCTGGAAGATCAAGCGCCAGACCAACGACGAACTGCGCCAGCGCTTCATCGACCAGACCGTGCCGCAGCTGGAACTGCTTGGCTGCACTGCGCCTGACCCTGAGCTGAAGTGGAACGCCGAGCGCGGCCACTACGACTTCGGCGAAATCCAGTGGGACGAGTTCTACGAAGTGATCAAGGGCAATGGCCCGTGCAACCTGGAACGTGTCGCCACCCGGCGCAAGGCCATCGAGGACGGCGCCTGGGTACGCGAGGCTGCCGTGGCCTATGCGCGCAAGCAACAGAACAAGAACGCCGCCTGAGCGGCGATTGATGCGGAGATCGAATATGTCTGTCTGGACCCTCTACGAAGTGTTCGTGCGCAGCAAGCACGGCCTTAACCACAAGCATGTCGGCAGCGTGCACGCCGCCGATGCCGCCATGGCCATCGAGAATGCCCGCGAGCTCTACACCCGCCGTAGCGAAGGTGTGAGCCTGTGGGTGGTGCCTTCGGCGCTGATCACCGCCTCCTCTCCCGACGAGAAAGACCCGCTGTTCGCCCCTTCGGACGACAAGGTCTATCGCCATGCCAGCTTCTACGAGCTGCCCGACGAAGTCGGACACATGTGAGGTGGGCCATGCATAAAGAAGCCTTAATCCCCTATCTGCTGTTGCTCGGCGACAGCGCCCTGGTCCAGGGCCAGCGCCTCTGTGAGTGGTGTGGCCGCGCCCCGGCCATCGAGGAAGAGCTGGCCCTGATGAACGTCGGCCTCGATCTGGTCGGCCAGGCCCGCAACTGGCTGGAGTATGCCGCCGAGCTGCTCGACGATGGCCGGGATGCCGATGCCCTGGCGTTCCGCCGTGACGAGCGCGCCTACCGCAACCTGTTGCTGGTCGAGCAGCCCAACGGTGATTTTGCCGTGACCATGACCAAACAGTTCCTCTACGACGCCTGGCACTTCGCCGTGCTGCGGGGGCTGGTCGAGTCCAGCGACGCGCGAATCGCCGGTATTGCCGCCAAGGCCCTGAAGGAAGTCACCTACCACCTGCGCCGGTCCAGCGAGTGGGTACAACGTCTGGGTGGTGGTAGCGATGCCAGCCGCCAGCGCATGCTGGCCGCTATCCCGGCACTGTGGCGCTTCACCGTCGAACTCGCCGCTGGCAGCGACAACGAAGTGCGTTTGGCCGAATGCGGTATCGCCGCCGACCCAGCGACCGTCGGCGCCACCTGGCTGAAGCAGGTCACGGAGACCTTTGCTTCGGTCGAACTGCCGCTGCCCAAGGCCGCCAGCCACTTTTACCTGGATGGCCGCAAAGGCCTGCACACCGAGCATCTGGGCCTGCTGCTGGCCGAAATGCAGTTCCTGCCAAGGGCCTACCCCGATGCAACCTGGTGAACTGATTGCCGGTGACCGCGGCGCGCGGGCACAGCAAGGTGACGACCTGACCCGGGCCTGGGCGGTACTGGGCCAGGTCATGGACCCTGAAGTGCCGGTGGTCAGCGTGGTCGACCTGGGGATCGTGCGCGATGTCGATTGGCGCGCCGGCCACCTGCACTTGGTGGTTACCCCGACCTACTCTGGCTGCCCGGCCACCGAAGTCATCGAAGGGGATATCCGCCAGGCGCTGGAACAGGCCGGTTTCACCGCGCCAGACCTGGAGCGCCGGCTCACCCCGGCCTGGAGCACTGACTGGATCAGCGAACTGGGCCGCGAGCGCCTGCGCGCTTATGGCATTGCGCCGCCGCAAGGCAGCGCCAGCAAGCGCAGCCTGCTCGGCGAAGCGCCCCAGGTGTGCTGCCCGCAATGCGGCAGCGCCCATACCGAATTGCTCAGCCAGTTCGGCTCCACGGCCTGCAAGGCGCTGTACCGCTGCCGCGAGTGCCTGGAGCCATTCGACTATTTCAAATGCATTTGAGCCGTGGAGACCACCATGAGCCAGTTTCACAGCCTGACCATCAAGCAAGTGCGCAATGAGACCCGTGATGCGGTATCGATTGCCTTCGATGTGCCCGAGCACCTGCAGGACCAGTTCCGCTTCACTCAGGGCCAGTACCTGGTCATGCGTACCCAGCTGGACAACGAAGAAGTCCGCCGCTCCTACTCCATCTGCAGCGCCGTGCAGGACGGCGAGCTGCGCGTGGCCGTCAAGCGCGTGCCGGGCGGGCGCTTCTCGGCATTTGCCAATGAAGTGCTCAAGGCCGGCCAGCAGCTGGAAGTGATGCCGCCATCGGGGAGCTTCTTCGTGCCTCTGGACCCGGCTCGCCAGGGCAACTATCTGGGGGTGGCCGCCGGCAGCGGCATCACCCCGATACTGTCGATCATCGCCACTACGCTGGCCAGCGAGCCGCACAGCCGTTTCACCTTGCTGTACGGCAACCGCTCCAGTTCGGGGGCGCTGTTCCGCGACAAGCTCGAAGACCTGAAAAACCGTTACCTCGACCGTTTGAACCTGATTTTCGTGTTCAGCCGCGAACAGCAGGACGTCGACCTGTACAACGGCCGCATCGACGCTGACAAATGCGGCCAACTGTTTTCGCGCTGGCTGGACGTTGCCGGCCTGGACGCGGCATTCATCTGCGGCCCGCAGGCGATGACCGAAACCGTGCGTGACAGCCTGCAGGCCAACGGCATGGCCAAGGAACGCATTCACTTCGAGCTGTTCGCCGCCGCCGGCAGCGAGGCCCGCCGCGAAGCCCGTGAGGCGGCACACCAGGTGGATTCGGCGCTTAGCCATATCACCGTAATCAGCGACGGCCGGGCACTGAGCTTCGACCTGCCGCGCAACACCCAGAACGTGCTGGACGCCGGCAACGCCATTGGCGCCGAACTGCCGTACTCGTGCAAGGCCGGCGTGTGCTCCACCTGCAAGTGCCGGGTGATCGAGGGCGAAGTGGAAATGGACAGCAACCATGCCCTCGAAGATTACGAAGTGGCGGCCGGGTATGTGCTGTCGTGCCAGACCTACCCGGTGAGCGACAAGGTGGTGCTTGACTTCGACCAGCTGTAGACCGAGTCGACTGCTTCGCGGGTAAACCCGCTCCTACGGGGCCTGCGCAAGGCCTTGGGGCGTCATCCTACCTGCGAAGAGGGCCTACGCAACAACGCAATACCCCGCGTGACCTCAACAAAACAATTACAAAACCAAGAGATCGCTTGCCATGACACCCGAACGCATAGAAAGCATCGCCAACCACCCCGACTTCCAGCACCTGGTGCGGCGCAAACGCCGCCTGAACGGCAGCCTGACCCTGGCCATGCTGGTGGTCTACTACGGCTTCGTCCTGCTGGTCGCGTTCTCGCCCAGCACCCTCGGCCAGTCCCTCAGCGGCGGCGTAACCACTGTCGGCATGCTGGTGGGCGTGCTGATGGTGCTGCTGTCCTTTGCCCTGACCGGCATCTACGTGCACCGCGCCAACAACGTGCTCGACCCGCTCAACGACAAGGTCAAGCAGGAGTGCGCACAATGAACTGGACAGCCATTTCGATGTTCATGGTGTTTGTCTGCTTCACCCTGCTGGTCACCCGCTGGGCTGCCCTGCGGACCCGTTCGGCCAGCGACTTCTACACCGCCGGCGGGGGCCTGACCGGCATGCAGAACGGCCTGGCGATCGCTGGGGACATGATCAGTGCCGCTTCGTTCCTGGGCATTTCCGCGATGATGTTCATGAACGGCTATGACGGCCTGTTGTATGCCCTCGGTGTCCTGGCAGGCTGGCCGATCATCCTGTTCCTGATTGCCGAGCGGCTGCGCAACCTGGGCAAGTACACCTTCGCCGACGTGGTCAGCTACCGGCTGGCGCAAACCCCGGTGCGCTTGACCTCGGCTTTCGGCACCCTGGTGGTGGCGCTGATGTACCTGGTGGCGCAAATGGTCGGTGCCGGCAAGCTGATCGAGTTGCTGTTCGGCATCAGCTACCTGTACGCCGTGATGCTGGTCGGCGTGCTGATGGTTGCCTATGTCACCTTCGGTGGCATGCTCGCCACCACCTGGGTGCAGATCATCAAGGCGGTAATGCTGCTGTCGGGCACCAGTTTCATGGCTTTCATGGTGCTCAAGCACTTCGGCTTCAGCACCGAGGCCATGTTTGCCAGCGCCGTGGCCGTGCATGCCAAGGGCCAGGCGATCATGGCCCCAGGCGGCTTGTTGTCCAACCCGGTGGACGCCATTTCCCTCGGTTTGGGCATGATGTTCGGCACCGCTGGCCTGCCGCATATCCTGATGCGCTTCTTCACTGTCAGTGATGCCAAGGAAGCACGCAAGAGCGTGTTCTATGCCACCGGTTTCATTGGTTACTTCTACCTGCTGCTGATCATTGTCGGCTTTGGCGCCATCGTCATGGTCGGCACCGAGCCGTCCTACCGCGACGCCTCCGGCGCAATCATCGGTGGTGGCAACATGGTCGCCGTGCACCTGGCCCAGGCCGTGGGTGGCAACCTGTTCCTCGGCTTCATCTCTGCCGTGGCCTTCGCCACCATTCTGGCGGTGGTTGCCGGCCTGGCGCTGTCCGGGGCTTCGGCAGTGTCCCACGACCTGTATGCCTGCGTGATGCGCAAAGGCAAGGCCACCGAGCAAGAGGAAATGCGCGTGTCGCGCATCGCCACGCTGGTCATAGGCCTGCTGGCAGTGATCCTGGGCCTGATGTTCGAGTCGCAGAACATTGCCTTCCTGTCCGGCCTGGTGCTGGCGGTGGCCGCTTCGGTCAACTTCCCGGTGCTGCTCCTTTCGATGTTCTGGAAAGGCCTGACCACCCGCGGCGCGGTGTGCGGCAGCATGGCCGGGCTGGTCTCGGCGGTGCTGTTGGTGGTGCTGGGCCCGGCGGTGTGGGTCAACGTGCTGCACAACGAAACGGCGCTGTTCCCCTACAGCAACCCGGCACTGTTCTCCATGAGCCTGGCCTTCCTCAGTGCCTGGGTGTTCTCGGTTACCGACAGCTCCGAACGTGCCGTTGAAGAGCGTGGCCGCTACCTGGGCCAGTTCATCCGCTCCATGACCGGTATCGGTGCGGCTGGCGCCAGCAAACACTGACTTCAAGGACGAACAGACATGTCGGGTAAAACAACAACAATGAACCGCACACACTTCCTGTCAGCCGCCTGGCTGGCCACCCTCGCCCTGCCCATGCCCGCGCTGGCCGACTTCATCGGCGACAGCCATGCTCGCCTGGAGCTGCGCAACCACTACCTCAACCGCGACTTCCGCCAAAGCAACGCCCCGCAGGCCAAGGCCGAGGAATGGGGCCAGGGCTTTACCGCCAAGCTGGAATCGGGTTTTACCGAGGGCCCGGTCGGCTTTGGCGTGGACGCGCTGGGGCAGTTGGGCATCAAGCTCGACTCCAGCCGCGACCGTCGCAACACCGGCCTGCTGCCGTTTGGCCCGAACAGCCACGAACCGGTCGACGACTACAGTGAGCTGGGCCTGACCGGCAAGGTTCGTGTGTCCAGGAGCACCTTGCGCCTGGGCACCTTGCAGCCGATCCTGCCGGTGGTGGTGTACAACGACACCCGCCTGCTGGCGTCCACCTTCCAGGGGGGGCTGCTCACCAGTCAGGACCTCGATGGCCTCACCTTCAATGCCGGGCGCCTGACCAAGGCCAATCTACGCGATTCCTCTGGCCGCGATGATATCGGCTATGGCGCAGCCAGCAGTGACCACCTGGACTTTGGTGGTGGCAGCTACGCCATCACGCCGCAAACCACGGTCAGCTATTACTACGCCAAGCTCCAGGACATCTACCGTCAGCAATTCGTCGGGCTGATCGACACCCGCCCACTGGCAGAAGGTGTGAGCCTGCGCAGCGACCTGCGCTACTTCGACAGCCGCAACGACGGTGCCGAGCGTGCCGGCAACATCGACAACCGTAACTTCAACGCCATGTTCACGCTGGGCGTGCGGGCGCACAAGTTCACCGCCACCTGGCAGCAGATGTCCGGTGACAGCGCCTTCCCGTTCGTCAACGGCGGCGACCCGTTCACCGTCAACCTGGTCACCTACAACACCTTCACCCGCGCCGGGCTGGACTCTTGGCAAGTACGCTACGACTACGACTTCGTTGCCATGGGCATTCCCGGCCTGAGTTTCATGACCCGCTACACCGACGGTCGCCACGCCGAAACTGCCACCGTGACCAATGGCCGCGAGCGCGAGCGCGACACCGACATCGCTTATGTCATTCAGAGCGGTCCGCTCAAGGACGTCAGCCTGCGCTGGCGCAATGTCACCTTCCGCTCCGGCAACGGCCTGACCAACGCCGTGGACGAAAACCGCCTGATCATCGGCTACACCCTGGCGCTGTGGTAACAGCGCCCCTCACATTTTGAACAGCATGGAGAACAGCATGTCTGCCGCCCCTACTCTGCAGAGTTTCATCGCCGGCCGTTGGCTCGGCCAGCATGGCGCCCAGGCCCTGCGTAGCGCCCTCGACGGCCACGTGTTGGCCTACAGCCATGAAGAGCGCCCTGACTTCGCCGAAGCCGTGGACTACGCGCGTGCGCGCGGCCTTGCCTCGCTGATGGGCATGGATTTCCAACAGCGTGCCCAACGCCTCAAAGCCCTGGCCCTGTACCTGGCCGAACGCAAGGAGCAGCTCTACGCCCTGTCGCACCACAGCGGCGCCACCCGGGCCGACAGCTGGATCGACATCGAAGGCGGCAACGCCACGCTGTTCTCCTATGCCGGCATCGGCAGCCGCGAGCTGCCGTCGGGTAACCTGGTGCACGAAGGCCCAGCCATACCGTTGGGCAAACAAGGCCATTTCGCCGGCAGTCATATCCTGGTGCCACGGGCAGGCGTTGCGGTGCACATCAACGCGTTCAACTTCCCCATCTGGGGCATGCTGGAAAAATTTGCCCCGACGTTCCTCGCCGGTATGCCCTGCATCGTCAAGCCGGCGACCTCGACCAGCTATTTGACCGAGGCCGTGGTACGCCTGATGAATGCCTCAGGCCTGCTGCCCGAAGGCAGCCTGCAGCTTGTGATAGGCAGCACCGGCGACCTGCTCGACCGCCTGCAAGGCCAGGACGTGGTGACTTTCACTGGTTCTGCCGATACCGCTGCCAAATTGCGCGTGACGCCCAATCTGATTCGCAACTCGGTGCCGTTCACTGCCGAGGCCGACTCGCTCAACTGCGCCATCCTCGGCCCGGACGTGACACCGGACAGCGAAGAGTTCGACCTGTACATCAAGGAAGTGGTGCGTGAAATGACCACTAAAGCCGGGCAGAAATGCACCGCCATCCGCCGGGCGATCGTTCCGGCCAGGCACCTGGATGCCGTTGCCACCCGCCTGCGCGAGCGCCTGAGCAAGGTCGTGGTTGGCGACCCGTCGCTGGAAGGTGTGCGCATGGGGGCCCTGGCCTCCCATGACCAGCAGCGCGACGTTGGCGAGCGGGTGCGCAGCCTGCTGCAGAGTTGTGATCAACTGTTTGGCGCCAGCGATGGCTTTGCCCCGCGTGGCGAAGGCGTGGCTGAAGGCGCGTTCTTTGCGCCAACCTTGTTGCAGGCCCGCGACCCACATGCCGAGGGCGGCGCCCACGACATCGAAGCGTTCGGCCCGGTCAGTACGCTGATGGCCTATGACGACCTCGACGAGGCCTTGGCACTGGCTGCCCGTGGCAAAGGCAGCCTGGTGGCGACCCTGGTCACCGCCGACCGCAGCGTGGCCGCCAAGGCTATCCCGGTGGCTGCTGCCTGGCATGGCCGACTGCTGGTGCTCGATAGCCAGGCCGCCAAAGAGTCCACCGGTCACGGCTCGCCACTGCCGCAGCTCAAGCACGGTGGCCCGGGCCGCGCCGGTGGTGGTGAAGAGCTGGGTGGCCTGCGTGCGGTCAAGCACTACCTGCAGCGCGCGGCAGTACAAGGCTCGCCGAGCATGCTCACGGCGGTCACCGGCGAGTACGTGCGCGGCGGCGAAGTGATCGAAACCGAAGTACACCCGTTCCGTCGCTACTTCGAGCAGCTGCGTGTCGGCGAGTCGCTGCTCACCCATCGCCGCACCGTGACGGAAGCTGACCTGGTCAATTTCGGCTGCCTCTCCGGCGACCATTTCTATATGCACTTCGACGAAATCGCCGCCAAGGCGTCGCAGTTCGGTAAACGCATTGCCCACGGTTACTTCGTACTGTCGGCAGCGGCCGGGCTGTTCGTGTCGCCCGGTGCCGGCCCGGTGCTGGCCAACTATGGGCTGGACACCCTGCGTTTCATCAACCCGGTGGGCATTGGCGATACCATTCAGGCGCGCCTGACCTGCAAGCGCAAGATCGACCAGGGCAAGACCAGCCCGCTGGGGCAGCCGCAGGGGGTGGTGGCATGGGATGTGGAGGTAACCAATCAGTTGGGTGAACTGGTGGCCAGCTATGACATCCTGACCTTGGTGCTGAAAAAGCCAGCATGATGGGTTGAATCTACTGGCCTCTTCCCGGGCAAGCCGCCTTTGCCCGGTACTGCACAGCGCCCTTGTAGGAGCGGGTTCACCCGCGAAGAGGCCGTTAGCAGCTCAAGGTACTTGGGATCAATGCACCTACGTGGCTGCCGTGAAGTATCCAGGCATTTGAAACCGTTGGTCAGCGACTGCCAATGCTCAGTGGACCTCTGGCGTGCACCTGTCGCTCTTAGTTTATGAGGATCATGAACGAGGACTGCACCATGGATTCCCTACTGCGAATGGGTGGCGGCAATGTTGAAGATGACTGGCCGGAGCTGGAGCCGGATCGACGCAATGATCGGGCAGACGACCCGGATACCGACCCCAATTTGACTGATGATGAGGAAAACCGGCCCGGCGTCCCGGCCAGCGACCCTGAGTCTGGCGCCTGACACTATGAGTATCAGCGTACCCTGCAGGAGCGGGCACGTCCGCTCCTGCAGTTTCTTCTACCGGTTGCAAGCGAGCTATTAAACCATCGCCGCCGGATCGCCCACCGACTGGTTGGGCTTGCTCCCCGAAATCCGCCAGCTCACGGCGGTAATGCCGTAACGCTCGGCCATCGGCCGACTGACCTTCCTGATCTTCTCGCGACCGAACTTGGGAATGATGCCGATGCCCGCATCACAACTTGCCCAATGCCAGGCCTCGGCATTATCCAGACGTTCCAGGCGAATGATGAAGCTGCGCGGCTGGTCATGCAGTTTGTAATCAATTATGTACAGCTGTGGGCTAGGCATCGCAGGGGGCCTCCTCTTCTCCATGGATGACATTTTGATTGATCTGGCCGTGACCGGAAGATTCAAAATTTTGTCGAACCTTTGGTGCCAGTGGCCGAATGTGTGCCCCTGCCTCGGTTTCGAGAGCCTGTTTTATCGCTGTGGCACGAAATTTCCGATTGCCACTTTGCTCACCTCACCAGGTGGCTACGGTAAAGGGCGAGATCAAGTCCCTGATCCGCTCCTTGCTGGCTTGTGCCCCCGGCACTGCGGCGTCCGTTCGGTAAGCTAGGCGTGCACACTCCACTGAACGGCGTCTGACGCGATCGGCATCTCGTCGATTGCATGGATCATTCCGTTTTCCAGCGCCTCCCGCGGCGCCAGTATCCTTGGATAGGCCATTAGATAGCGCGGTACATCCAGAACCTCGGCCGCGCCTTTCGTGCGCTCGGCCACGATCTGCGCATACAGACGCAAGTCGTAATCCAGGCTCATTGCATACTCGGACATCCGCGAATGGTCTACCGAGCCATGCAAGGTCCAATGAAACGGGTGGAAAAGAAACTTGCTGAAACTGCAAGCCGTACGTCGCTCCCCGGCCAGGAAGAGGATATTGCCCATGGATTCCACCGTGCCCAGGTTGTGGGTATGCACCTCTACGGGTAACGCCCGCAGAAAGTTGTAAAGGGTAAACCCATAGCTGCACTCGCCGCCCATGGTGGCGATGTTCAGTTGCAGCGTTTCGGCACCCTGTTGCAATGCCCGCGAGCAGGTACTGATCAGGTTGCCGCAGGTAGACGAATTGATCGGTCCGGTGAAGTGGATGATATGTCTGGCCATGCTTGCCTCCACGGGTGGCAGGTCATTGCTTGTTCTACAGCACATCGTCACCCTGCCCGGCAATCTGCCAGAGGGCGAGGCGGTCGAATTTCATCCTGGCACCCTGCCATGAGGCGGGTATGCGGTGGAGACGCCAGCCGCTGCAAAGTTCAACTCGGCGTCAGCATTTCCGTTGGTCAAGCGTTGTGAACCCTCGCCGGCCTTTGCCGGTCGCACCTTCAGAGCGACCGAACAAGGAACCGGCAGTGAGGACGGCAGCGTGAGCGATATTCGCATCGGTATCTCCGGGTGGCGCTATGGCCCCTGGCGCAAGGATTTCTACCCCAAAGGCCTGAAGCAGGACGATGAACTGGCATTCGCTTCACGGGCGGTGAACAGCATCGAGATCAATGGCTCGTTCTACAGCCTGCAAACGCCCGAGCGTTATCTGGGCTGGCGTGAACAAACACCGGACGGCTTCGTGTTCGCGGTCAAGGGGCCGCGCTATATCACCCATGTGCGGCGGCTGAAGGACATCGAAGAGCCAGTGGCCAACTTTTTTGCCTCCGGGCCGCTGCTGTTGGGCGAAAAGCTCGGGCCGTTCCTGTGGCAGTTCCCTCCTAACATGAAGTTCGATGAAGACCGTTTCGCCCGGTTTTTCGAGCTGCTGCCACACACCCGCAAAGCGGCCCGCGAACGCGCCCAGGGCTGCGCTGAACGCCTCAAGGGCAATGGCAGCCTTGCCATCAAGGGCAATGCACGCTTGCGTCACGCCGTGGAAATCCGCCACGAGAGCTTTCTCTGCGAAGCCTTCATCAAGCTGTTACGCAAGCATCGCGTGGCGCTGGTGGTTGCCGACAGCGCCGGCAAGTGGCCCTGTGTCGAAGATGTGACCGCCGACTTCGTCTACATGCGCCTGCACGGTGATGTGGAGCTGTACAGCAGCGGATATACCGCACGCGCGCTACGGCGCTGGAAACAACGTATCCAGCAATGGAGTGAAGGTAACCAGACGGACGATGCCCGTCTGATCGTGCCGGGGCCGCCGCCTCGGCGTGCGACACGGGATGTATACTGCTACTTCGACAACGACCAGAAGGTTCACGCGCCATACGACGCCAGGCGCTTGCTGCAAAAGCTGTCGTTGGACCATGAGCTGATGACTGAGCCTGGCATGGTGCCGGAGGTGGCCTTGTGAACAAGACCCTGCCCACCCCACGCTGCATCATCGACAAGGTGACCGCTGTACGCCGGCTCAATGTGTTGACGCTGAACGTGCACAAAGGCTTCACCTTCTTCAACCGGCGCTTCATCTTGCCCGAGTTGCGCGAGGCGGTGCGCGCCACCGGCGCCGACCTGGTGTTTCTGCAAGAGGTGCACGGCAGTCATCAGCAGCACGCCTTGCGTCACCCTGCCTGGCCAGAAACGCCGCAGTACGAGTTTCTGGCCGACAGCATGTGGCCGCAGTTCGCCTACGGTCGCAATGCCGTGTATCCACATGGCGATCACGGCAACGCACTGCTGTCGAAATTCCCCATCAGCCGCTTCGACAACCTGGATGTCTCGGTGCAGGGCAATGAACAGCGTGGCCTGCTGCATTGCCAGCTGGAGGTGCCGGGCCATGACGAGGTGCATGCGGTATGCGTACACCTGGGCCTGCGGGAAGCCCACCGGCAGAGCCAGGTGAAGCTGATGCTGGACCTGCTGGCCAGCCTGCCGCCCACAGCGCCGGTCATCATCGCCGGCGATTTCAACGACTGGCGGCTGAAGGCGGACGCGGTGCTGAGCGAACACCTGACGGAGGCCTTCGGCACCCCGGCGCGCAGTTTCCCGGCGCGCCTGCCGTTGTTGCGTCTGGACCGCATCTACGTGCGTAACGCCATGCCGGGCGCTGCCCAGGTGCTGTCGAAATACCCGTGGTCGCATCTGTCCGACCACGTACCACTGGCTGCGGAGATCAACCTGTGAACCGACCTTGGGTAGAGGGCAACAGCGTGCAGTTGCTGATCAATGGCGAGCAGTACTACCCCCGCGTGTTCGAGGCCATGGCCAAGGCGCGGGAAGAAATACTGCTGGAAACCTTCATCATCTTCGACGACAAGGTGGGCCAGCAATTGCAGCAGGTGTTGATCGACGCTGCCCGGCGTGGTGTGCGCGTGGAAGTGGCTGCGGACGGCTACGGCACAGCCGACCTGCCGGCTGCATTCATTTCAGCGATGACCGATGCGGGCGTAAGCTTTCACGCGTTCGATCCACAACCCCGGTTGTTAGGCATGCGCACTAACCTGTTCCGCCGTTTGCACCGCAAGATCGTGGTGGTCGATGGCGAGCGGGCCTTCATCGGCGGTATCAACTACAGCGCCGACCATTTGGGGGACTTTGGTGCCATGGCCAAGCAGGACTATGCCGTGGAGGTCACCGGCCCGGTGGTGGCGCAGGTGCATGCCTCCAGCAAGCGCCTGATGTCCCCCGTGTTGCAGCCCCCCAGTGCGGTGCGTCCGGTTACCGAGCCTGCCGGGGGGAGCGACGCGGTGTTGATCGAGCGCGACAACGGGATGCGCAGTAACGATATAGAAGCGTACTACCTTCAGGCTTTTCGCAAGGCCAGGCAACGCATCGTGGTCGCCAATGCGTACTTCTTTCCAGGCTATCGGTTGATGCGAGAGTTGCGTAACGCGGCCCGGCGTGGCGTGGAGGTTCACTTGATTTTGCAGGGCCAGCCTGACATGCGCTGGGTACGTGCGCTGTCGCGCCTGCTGTACAACTACCTGCTGCGCGACGGCGTGATGATTCATGAGTACTGCCAGCGGCCGTTGCACGGCAAGGTGGCACTGGTAGACGACCAGTGGGCCACCGTTGGCTCCAGCAACCTCGATCCTCTGAGCCTGTCGTTCAACCTGGAGGCCAACCTGTTCATTCGTGATCGAGCCTTCAACCAGCAACTGCACCAGCATTTGCAAGCACTGGCCAGCGAGCAATGCAAACCGGTTACCTTGGAGCGGATGATTCGCGGCTACTGGTGGCGAGCACCGTTGATCTTCGTGTGTTTCCACGTGATCCGTCACTTCCCGCGCATTGCGGGTTGGTTCCCTGCGCACCGGCAGCGATTACGCTCGCTGCAGCCGGACGCCGAACCCCAGGGCAAACTGCACGAGGGCAATTCCTGATGGCGGGCAAAAACTGGCAAACCTGGGGCAAACGCTTGTTTACGCTTGCGTTCCTGATCCTGATCCCTGTGCTGTTGTACCTGCTGGCACGCAATCTGGACTGGAATGAAGTGCGCCAGTCTTTGCTGGCCTACAAACCTGGCACCCTTGTCATCGGCTTGGCGATCGCGTTGTGCAGCTATTTCGCGTTTGCCAGTTACGACCTGCTCGCCCGGGCTTACACCGGCCATACACTACCTGCCCGTCAGGTATTGCCAGTCGCGTTCGTGTGTTATGCCTTCAACCTCAACTTCACTACCTGGGTAGGCGGGGTTGCCTTGCGCTACCGGCTCTATGGCCGACTGGGCCTGGATACCGCGACCATTACGCGAATCCTCACCTTGGGCCTGTTGACCAACTGGATGGGTTACATGCTGCTGGCCGGCACCGTCTTCGCCCTGGGCCTGGTCGAGATGCCCGGCAACTGGGCGGTAGGCACTACAGGCCTGCGCCTGATCGGCTTGCTGCTGCTGGCGATTGCTGGAGGCTACCTGCTGGCCTGTGGTTTTGCCAAGAAGCGCACCTGGTGCTGGCGCGACCACGAAGTGACGCTGCCCTCGCTGCGTCTGGCGCTTTGCCAGGTGGTGCTGGGTGCCAGCAACTGGGCGCTGATGGCGCTGCTGATCTTCTGGTTGCTACCGGGCGAAGCCTTCTACCCGTCGATTCTCGGCATCCTGCTGATCAGTTGCGTGGCTGGGGTGGTTGCGCACATCCCTGCGGGGCTGGGCGTGCTGGAGGCGGTGTTTCTGGCCCTGCTGCACGGGCAGATGGCCCAAGGCACGCTGGTGGCTGCCCTGCTCGGCTACCGCACGCTGTACTACCTGATTCCGCTGCTGTTGGCGGTGGTGACCTACCTGATCCTGGAAAAGCGCGCCAAGGCCATGCGCCGGCGCGACAAGCCTGCCCAGACCTGAAAGGGGCCATGTGCGCTGGAGGTGACAAATGCGACGCGTTGCGTGGCACCGGCTGCGCCGGTGTTCGCGGGTGAACCCGCTCCTACGGGGGCGCGCGCCAAGAAACCAACCCCGCGCAAGCCATGCGCCGTAAATGTAGGAGCGGGTTTACCCGCGAAGCAGGCAACGCAACACCCGAGGCCCCAATGACTGGCGCCCGGGTGAAAGGGCAGCCCGCCTATCGGCCTCAGGGCGAACTGGGGTCACTCGCCGGATAGGTTTCATCCAGCGCATTGTCCACCGCATTCTCGCCCGGCTTTTCACCACAATGGCAGTCCTGCATCCGGCATGGCTCACCCTTGCGGTGGCCGGTGGCGCAGGCCTCGCAGCAATATGCCTTACCGTCGCGCTGCAGGGCATTGGCATCCACCGTGCAGGAACAATGCGTGCACGCGCAGCGTTGTTCGTTCATGGCTTGTTCTCCTCGTCGTCAATTACATCATCGGTCCAGGGCACCCCATCCAGCGGCGCGGAGCGGGCCAGTTCGGCCTCGTCCAGGCCAATGCCGCCACCAATCTCATCGGCGTCCACCTGCCGCAGGCGTTGGTCTGCCGGACCGCCTCTGCCGCCCGGCTCGTGGGGATCGCGGGCACCGGTTTCGTCAAGCAGCGTGTCCGGGCTCAAATCGTCATCGGTAACATTGTCCTCATGCAGGCTGTCACTCAGCGCCTCGCCGCCGGTCATGCCACTCTGCGCCACGCGTCGGGGGGGAAACTCACGGGCGACCTCGGCGGCCGGTCGTTCGTCGCCCACACGCCCTTCACGCTCATCCAGGCGTTCGTCGAAATCCAGCTCATGCACGCTGCCCATGCGGTCTTCGGTGTCATCGATTTCGCTGGGGGTGTACGGCTGAGGTTCATCGGGTCGGGTCATGTGCGTTCTCCATCAGTTGGCTTCATTCGGTCGACTGCGCCAGCTCAGGGAAGATTCAGAGTTTTTTGAACTACCGCCTCGGCCGACGCCTCCCACCTTAGAGACTGTGATCTGCCCGGAGCCCGCCATGGCCAAGCCCCTGCAGGAATACGCGCGCAAGCGCAACTTCAACGCCACACCCGAGCCCGCCGGCAAACGCACCCGTGGCAAGCGGGCTCATGCGCTGCAGTTCTGCATCCAGAAACACGACGCCAGTCACTTGCACTACGACTTCCGCCTGGAACTCGATGGCACCTTGAAAAGCTGGGCAATCCCCAAAGGCCCTTCGCTGGACCCCAAGGTGCGCCGCCTGGCAGTGCATGTGGAGGACCATCCGCTGGACTACGCCAATTTCGAGGGCCATATCCCGGAAGGCCACTATGGTGCAGGGGACGTGATCGTCTGGGACCGTGGCACTTGGGAGCCTGAAGGCGATGCCCATGAAGGCTACGCCAAAGGCAAGCTGCGTTTCCGCCTGCAAGGTGAGAAGCTTGGCGGCGTGTGGAACCTGTTCCGCACCCACTTGGCCGGCAAGAAAGAGCAATGGATGCTGGTCAAGTCGCACGACGCCCAGGCGCGCAGCGAAGCGGAGTACAGCATTGTCGAGGCCCTGCCCGACAGTGTGCTCAGCGAGCGCACGCTGGTGCCACGCAAACCCGCTGCGAAAAAAGCCGCTACACCGCGCAGCAGCCGTAAACGCCCTGGCAAAGCTCAGACTGCACCGTTGCCAGCGCAGCTGCCGCCGCAGCTGGCCACGCTAGTGGATTCTCCACCCAGCGGCGACTGGCGCTACGAAGTCAAGTTCGATGGCTACCGTCTCCTCGCCCGTATCGAGGGCCAGGACATCCGCCTGTTCACCCGCAACGGCCATGACTGGAGCAGCAAGATGCCCCGGCAGGTTGCTGCCCTGCGCGCACTCAGTATCGACTCGGCCTGGCTCGACGGCGAAATGGTGGTGGCTGATGAGAATGGCATGGCTGACTTCCAGGCGTTGCAGAACGCCTTCGATACCGAGCACGACGAACACATCACTTATTACCTGTTCGACCTGCCATTTCTGGGCGGTCAGGACCTGCGACAGCTACCGCTGCAGAACCGCCGCGATACATTGCGCCAACTGCTTGAACACAACCATTCCGACGTCATCAAGTATTCCGCCGACTTCGACCAACCTGTCGGGTCACTGCTCGACAGTGCCTGCCGGCTGAAGCTGGAAGGCCTGATCGGCAAGCGAGCTGACAGTGTTTACAGCGGCCGCCGCAGCCCAGACTGGATCAAGCTCAAGTGCAAGCAACGCCAGGAATTCGTGATCGTCGGCTACACCGACCCCAAAGGCAGCCGCAGCGGCTTTGGTGCCCTGCTGTTGGCCCTGCACGACAACGAAAGTGGCGAGCTGCGCTATGCCGGGAAGGTAGGTACCGGCTTCAATACCACGACACTGGCCAGCATCCACGCGCGGCTCAAGCCCCTGGAAGTCGCCAGGCCAGCCCTGCCCTCGCCGCCTGCCGGTACCCAGGCGCGTGGTGTGCACTGGCTGCGGCCCCAGCTGTTGGCCGAAGTCGCCTATGCCCAAATGACCCGTGACGGCATCGTGCGCCACTCGGTATTCCACGGACTGCGCGATGACAAGGCGGCAACCGCCATTGACCTGGAGCGCGCCATGCCCGCAACGACTGTATCCAACCGCAACAAGCAGGCCAAGGCGTCTGAAAACCTGGGTGAACTTCGCCTGACCCACCCCGACCGGGTCATTGATCCCACCACTGGGGTGACCAAGCGCGAGGTCGCCGAGTATTACGCCGGCATCAGCCAGTGGATCCTGCCCCAGCTCAAGCACCGCCCGGTGGCATTGGTGCGCGCCCCGGACGGCCTGGGCGGCGAGCTGTTCTTCCAGAAAAACGCGGGCCAGCTGCACATACCCAACCTACTCAGCCATGAAAAGGCCGAGGCAGGCCAGGCGGCGATGGTCATCAATCGCCCGGACACGCTGCTGGGCGCGGTGCAGATGAACATGCTGGAGCTGCACACCTGGAACGCCACGGACAAGGACTTCGACAAACCGGACCGTTTCGTGCTCGACCTGGACCCTGACCCCGCGCTGCCCTGGAAGGCAATGGTGGAGGCGACCCAACTGACCCTCACCCTGCTGGACGAGCTGGGCCTGAAGGTGTTTCTGAAAACCAGTGGTGGCAAGGGTATTCACGTGGTCGTGCCCTTGACCCGGCGAACCGGGTGGGACGAGGTCAAGGACTTCAGCCACGCCATCGTCAATTACCTGGCCAAGCTGTTCCCGGAGCGCCTGAGCGCGGTGTCGGGGCCGAAAAATCGCGTGGGACGCATCTTCATCGACTACCTGCGCAATGGCAAGGGCGCCACCACGGCGTGCGCCTATTCACTGCGTGCCCGTGACGGGCTGCCTGTATCGGTACCTGTCTGGCGTGAGGAACTGGCGCAAATAAAAACCGCCAATCAATGGAACATCACCAACCTGCGCGAGCGCCTGGCGGAGGTCGACGACCCTTGGGCCGACATGGGCAAGGTACGCCAGTCGATCACCGCGCGCATGCGCAAGCAGCTAGGGCTCGAATGATGACGCCACAGCGATTGGACACGAACCGGGAGGCCCGCCCATGAGCATCGTTCAGGACTTCAACCTGACCACCCTTGACCGCCTGTTACGCACCTTTGGCGAACGCCAGTTACCGCTCAACCTCGACAGCCAATTGCCGCAACTGATCCAGGCGCTGCAAGCTGATCATCTCGACCTGCTACCGCTGCCGGGGCAAGGCAACACTTTGCTGCGCTGGCAGACCTTGGCACGGGTGGCCGGTTGCGACCTGGCGTTGACCAAGCTCTATGAGGGCCATACCGATGCGTTGGCGATCCTGGCGGAATGCGGCGCAGCGCACCACGCCAACGACGGCATCTGGGGCGTGTGGGCGGCAGAGCCGCCCGATGCACGGGTCCTCATCACTGCGCGTGAAGGCGACCAGGTGCGCCTGAACGGCACCAAAGCCTGGTGTTCCGGTGCCTTGCAGATCGATCGCGCGCTGATTACCGCCTGGGATGAGGCCGAGCAGCCGCAATTGGTGGCAATCGAGCTGTCGCAGCCAAGCCAGGGCCTGAACATCGAACACTGGCAGGCCGTTGGCATGGCCACTACCGCCAGTGTCGAGGTGGCGTTCAACGATACCCCAGGCACGCTCATCGGCACGCCAGGCCAATACCTTTCGCGCCCTGGCTTCTGGCAAGGCGGTGCGGGTATCGCCGCCTGCTGGTACGGCGCGGCCGAGGCGCTGGCGGATTACCTGCGTGAACATTGCCGCAAACCCCGCCCAGACCCGCATGCCGATGCGCATCTGGGCGCTGTGGATGCTGCGTTGCAGGGCGCCCGGGCGTCACTGCGTGAGTGTGCTGCCTGGATCGATCAGCACCCCGGAGTGGATGCCAGTTTCGAAGTTCGCCGCACCCGCGCCCAGGTAGAACAGGCCGTAGAGCAGGTCATCAGCCACGTCGGGCGTGCCTTGGGGGCCTCGCCGTTCTGTCGCTGCAGTCATTTTGCCCGGCTGAGCGCCGACCTGCCGGTGTTCCTGCGCCAAAGCCATGCCGAGCGCGATCTGGCGATGCTGGGCCAGCAGTTGGCCCACTTGCCAGCGGGGGTATGGCAGCTATGAACCAGAACCTGATCCAATCCGCCGGTGGCACGCCCTGGACAGCCTGGCAGCATAGCGCGCACCTGGCGCGTGCAACCTGGCTCGACGCACACCAACTGTGCCCGCCGGGGCGCCGGCTGGTATTGATTGCGCCGCATCCGGATGACGAAATTCTCATGGCCGGCGGCCTGCTGGCAGGCTTCAAAGGGCGCGAGGATGAGCTGGTGCTGGTCTCCGCCACCGACGGCGAAGGCAGCCACCCCGGCTCCAGCCATTGGACCGAACATCGCTTGCGCCGCCAGCGCCCCCAGGAAAGCAGACAGGCCCTGCAACAGCTCGACCTGGACCTTGAGCGCCTGGACTGGCGCAGGCTCCATCTGAAGGACGGCCAGTTGCCGCGCGAAGAAGCGTTTCTGGCCAGTCACCTCACGCAGTTACTGCGCCCCAATGACCTGCTGATGGCCACCTGGCGCAGTGACGGCCATTGCGATCACGAGGCCGTCGGCCGCGCCGCTGCGCAGGCGGCTGCAGCCCGTGGGGTGCAATTGGCTGAGGTACCGGTCTGGGCCTGGCACTGGGCTGAGCCTGACGACCCGCGCCTGCCATGGCCCCGTGCGCACCGTCTGCAGCTCGATGAAAGCCATCTGGCACGCAAGCGCAAAGCCTTGGCCGCCCACGTCAGCCAGCTGCAGCCGGACGGCGAGCAGCCGCCGGTGCTACCGCCGCACCTGTTGGATTGCCTTCTGCAACCTTTCGAACTGGTGTTCCTTTGAGTGGAGCTGTCATGAGCCTCGATCCTCAGTATTTTGCCGAGCTATACGCCACCAATGAAGACCCTTGGGCCTTTCGCAGCCGCTGGTATGAGAAGCGCAAACGCGAACTGGTGATGGCCAGCCTGCCACGCCAGTGCTATCAGCGTGTGTTCGAGCCAGCCTGCGCGAATGGCGAGCTCAGTGCGCTGCTGGCCGAGCGCTGCGCTGACCTGCTATGCCAGGACCTGGACCCGACGGCCGTAGGCCTGGCCCGGGAACGCCTGGCTCACGTGCACAACGCTACGGTCGAGCGGGCCCGGCTACCGGGGGACTGGCCAGGCGGGCGCTTTGACCTGATCGTGCTCAGCGAGGTGGGCTATTACCTTGATCCCACCGACTGGCTGCAGGTGATCGAACAGTCGGTGGCCAGCCTTGGCTACGACGGCGCGCTACTGGCCTGTCACTGGAAGCACCCTATCGCGGGTTGCCCTCAGGACGGTCGCGAAGTGCACCGCCTATTGACCCGGCATTTGCCGTTGCATCAGCAGTTCCGGCATGAGGAGGCGGACTTTTTGCTGGAGTGCTGGTCATGCCAGCCAAGCGTCGTCGATCTCGATGAGACGTGCCCATGATTGCCGTTGTCATCCCTGCGCATAACGAAGCCCGCCGCCTTGGGCGATGCCTGCGGGCGGTGCTGGTGGCTGCCCAGCAGGCGCAGCAAACGGGGCTGCACGTGGAAGTGCTGGTGGTACTGGACCGCTGCAGCGACGGCAGCGCTGCCGTGGCGCGGCGTTTCGCTGTACACATGCTGGAGGTGGATGCCGGTAATGTCGGCATGGCACGTCGTGTGGGGGCGGCGCACATGGTCGAGCGTGGCGCCACGTGGCTGGCATGCACCGATGCGGACAGCCGGGTCCCGGCGCACTGGCTGCTGTCGCAGCTGGCCTGTAGCGCCGAGGTGGTTTGCGGCACCGTGCATGTCGAGTACTGGCAACCCTGGCAGACCGCCGCGCTGCGCAAGCTGTACCAGAGCCGCTACCAGGCGTGCGAAGGGCATCGGCATGTGCACGGCGCGAACCTGGGGGTATGTGCCGATGCTTATGAGCGTGTGGGTGGCTTCCAGCCCCTGGCGGCGCATGAAGATGTGCAACTGGTCAGCGACCTGCAGGCCAGCGGTGCCCAGATCATCTGGACCGCCAGGCATAGTGTGGCCACCAGCAGCCGGCGCGATAGCCGCGCCCGCGAGGGGTTTGGTGATTACCTGGCCGGGTTGCAGGCGCAGCCTTGAAATCAATGGATTTCGGCGGTGTTCATGAAGCCTTGCGCGTTTTCTTTACCGGTTTCTTGCCACCCAGGCTGCGCTTGAGCAGTTCGGTCAGGTCGAGGATGTCCGCACCTTTCTCGCTCCCCCCTGCGTCGCCCTTCTCCACCGCCTCGATCTTGCCCTTGCTGGCCTTCTCTTCCACCAGGTCCATGATCGTCTGGCGGAAGGCGTCATGATAATCCTCAGGCTTCCAGGGCCCGCTCATGTCTTCTACCAGGCGCTTGGCCATCTCCAGCTCGCGCTTCTCCACCTTGCTGTCGGTCACACTGGAATCCAGCTCCAGCGTTTCCAGCCCGCGCACCTCTTCAGGCCAGCGCAAGGTGATCATCACCAGCGCATCCTCCAGCGGCCGCAGCAGCGCCAGGTGCTGCCGGGTATGCAGTACCACAGTGGCCAGTGCCACCTTGCCGGTCTTTTCCAGCGTCTCGCGCAGCAAGGCGTACACCTTGCCGCCACGGCGGTCCGGGGTCAGGTAGTACGGCGTATCGAAATGCTGCAGCGGAATGTCGCCCGCTTCTACAAAGGAAAAGATATCGATCGTCTGGGTCGCTTCGGGCCGGGCCTTGCGGATCTCCTCCTCACTGATCACCACATAGCGGCCCTTCTCGAACTCTACGCCCTTGACGATATTGTCCTTGTCGATTTCCTTACCGGTCACCTTGTTCACCCGCTTGTAGCCGACCGGCTCCATGCTGCGCTTGTCCAGCCAGTCGAAGTCCACACGCTCGGTGCGCACGGCGGTATTGAGTGCCACGGGGATGTGCACAAGGCCAAAACTGATGGCGCCTTTCCAGATTGCCCGAGCCATGAGGGTGCTCCCAGGGTTGCCTGCTGATACCAGAAGTGACTGCGCCGGGCGACAAAGGTTTAGCTGCCCTGCCCTGCGGCAACCGTCACGCCTGGCTGAACAGCACCCGCTTGAACGCTTCGGCCGCCAGGTGCACTTGCACCGCCCAATCCCCCGCGGCATCGCTGCCGGCGTCATCGGAAATGTATTTCAGGCACAGAAACGGAATACTTTCGTCACGCGCGATCAATGCCAGCACGTAGGCTTCCATGTCGACCACGTCATAAGGTGCGTCGCCATGGTTGATCTCGAAGCTGTCACCGCTGCCACAGGTTTCCACAGCCAGGCCGGGAATTACCGCCCCATGCTCGAGTACCACCGGGGTATCGGACAAGGGCGTTTCATAGCGGGCAAAGCCCAGCGCGGTCACATCCATGTCGCGTTGTACGAAGCGGTTACAGCACACGACTTCGCCCTTGCCATGACGCTGGCTGCCAGCCGAGCCCAGGTTGACGATGAGCCTGGGCCTGCGCGTTGCGATCGCCTTGGTCAGGGCGATCGCGGCATTGACCTTGCCAATGCCGGTGAACACGGTGTTCACCTCGGTAAAGACATCGCCAGCCTCCGCCTCGAGGGCAAAGACGAACAGCGTGTCATCCAGGGAAATGTCGGGGAATTGCTTGATCAGCATCATGGAGCAGGTGTTTCCGAGTGGCTGCAAAGGGCGCGGTCATTGTCGGCCAACACAGCCTAAATGCAAGTCCCGGCGATATCGGCAGATTCGCTTTATTACGAGAGGTTCGGGCCGGTGGCGTTCAACGACATTGCCATATTGGGTGCGCTTGTCAGTGGTGCGGCGGGCTCTCCATGCGCGCCTGGCGCCGGCCCAGCCAGCCACCCGTCGCGGCCCAGCCCACGGCAAGCAGCGCGCCGATGAGCATTGCCAATTGCGGGTGCTCGCCCATCACGTCCAGTGCACGCTTGACCCAGCCGCTCAGGGCATCGCCGCCGCGGTAGACCACCGTGTCGATGAAGTTCTTGGCTTTGTACTTGTCCTCGGCGGGCAGCACGGTGAACAGCATCTCCCGCCCCGGCCGTACCAATGCGTATTCACCCGCCCGACGTACCACCATTACCACCACGAACAGGGCGAAAACCGGGGCCAGTGCCAGCCACAAGAAACCGGCAGCCATTACCAGCGGCACTGCAACCAGCAACACACCGACCCCCAGCCGACGGGCCAGGCGCCCGGTAAGAAAGACCTGGGTAAGGATGGCCAGGGCCTGCACAACCGTGTCGATCAGCCCGAATACCTGTGTCTGCCGGGTGCGGTCAGTGAAGGTTTCGCTGACAATACGCGCCTGCTCAAAGTACAAGAATGTGCTGACGCTGGCCAGCAATACCACGAACAAAGCGATGCCTAGCAGATAGGGCGAGCGCAGGACGGCGGTGGCGCCGGTAAACGGGTTGCCACCCAGTGGCCGCGCGTCCTGGTGTTTGGTTTGCATCGCAATGGGTTGGCGTGCTCGCCAGCGTTGCAGGAACAGTGTCGCGCCGATACTGCCCAGCAGAAATACCGCCGCCAGCACCAGCAACCCGGCATGTCCGAGCGGCGCCACCAGCAAGGTGCCAAGCACGGGGCCACTGAGCCCGCCCAGGCTGGCCCCGGCTGCCAGCAGGCCGAACAGCCGCTTGCCTTGGGCGGTGGAGAACAGATCGGCGAGCACGCTCCAGGCCAGCGAGATCGTCAGCAAATTGAACACCGACAGCCAGATGTAGAAAGCCCGGGCGGTCCACAGATCGTCAGGGTTACCGGCCAACAGTGCCGCGAACAGCAACAGGTTGCTGACGAAAAAGCCATAGGTCCAAGGCAGGATGTGCCTGCGCTGCACCTTGGATGCTAGCCAGCCAAACAGCGGCAGGCACGCCAACGTGGCAATGAAGGTGCCGGTGAACAACCACTGCAGGTTTTCCACGCCACCGGCAACGCCCATGGTCTCGCGCACCGGGCGCAGCATGAAGTAACCGGTGAACAACAGGTAGAACAGCAACAAGCCGGCGACTACCGCCGCCCCCTCACCAGGCTGGATGTTCAGCCCTTGGTCCAGGCGCCGCCGCCAGGCTTGCATGGTGTCAGGCAAACTGTTTGATCAGCGCCTGTTGCTGCGCCTGGGTGAGCATTGGCTCATGCCCGGCCTTGAGCTGATCGAGCTGGCGATCAGGCCGACTGGTAGCGGGTATGACCGTGGTCACTGCCGGGTGGCTGATGGCGAACTTGAGAAAGAGCTGTGCCCAGCTGCCGATGCCTGCCTCGGCAGCCCAGCCCGGCAAGGCCTGGCCCTTGACCCGGGCGAACAGCCGGCCATCGTCGAAGGCCCGGTTGATCAGTACCGCAACACCCTTGTCCTGACACAGAGGCAGCAGTTCACGGGCGGCGTCGGGAGCGTTGACCGCGTAGTTGATCTGGATGAAGTCCAGCGGCTCGCTGCGCACGATACGGGCGACGTCGTCGTGGCCACTGTTCAGGTAATGGGTGATGCCGACATAACGTGTCCCGCCCTGCTGCTTCAACTCGCGGGCATAAGGCAGCTGGGTCTGCCAGTCACGCAGGTTGTGAATCTGCAGCAAGTCCACCTTGTCGGTACGCAGGCTCCTGAGGCTGCCGGCCCACTGCGCCTGGGCTTCGGACCGGCTATTGGCGGCGATCTTGGTGGCAATGAAGCACTGGCGGTGCCAGCCGCCCTCTTCCAGCAACTGGCCGAGAATGCTGTCGGCTCCCCCGTAGTTGGGCGAGGTATCGATCACCCGGCCGCCGCCTTCGAAAAACGCCTTCAGCACGGTTCTGAGCTGAAGGTATTGGGGTGAACCACTTTTTACCTCGAAACTGCCAGAAGTACCGGCACCGATCACTGGCAACGCTTCACCGGTGGACGGGACTTTACGGGCCAGCAAACCCGCCGGCACGGTAGCGTGCAGCCAAGGACTGGCGGCGGCCAGCAACCCCAATGTTGCACCTGCGCGCAGGACTTCACGACGTGCGTACATGGAAAATCTCCCGTCATGAATCGGAAACTTTCAAGGCTAGCCGCTCTGTCCCTCGCCTGCGGGTGTTTCTGTATCTGGATGTTTAGTGATCAGGCCCGCAGCAACAGGCTCAGATCAACACCCGTCTCGCCCATCGGCGGGCACCAGTAGTAGCCACCCGTCAGCGGGCGACTAAAGCGGTACAGTCCGTCGATGATGCCGTCTTCCAGGCCACTCATGCGCCGCAATTGCACTTCGAATGCCTCGAAACTTTTGCCCAGGGCGACGAAGGCCAGGCCGGCGCCGCGTTGGTCCGCCCAGGCTACCGAGCGACGGACCATGAACGCCTCGGGCTCATAGCTTTCCTGGGCGGTGCGCTTGACGTGCGCGGACTCGGGGGCGTCGTCGAGCTCTTCGTTGTCGCTCAGGCGGCGGCCGATGATGTTGTCCTGGTCAGCTTGAGGCAACGACTTGAAGTATTCCAGGTCGTGCTTCCACAGCTGGAACGCGGCAAAGCTGGAGCCATCGCCGGCAATGGCCGCTTGTACGGCATCTTCGTCCACCGGGTTTTCGGTGCCGTCTTCGTAACCGGTAAGGTCATGGCCACCCCGGTGCAGGAAGCCATCAACGCTGTCGGCCAACTGCAGGGCGGGTGCCAGCGCCTGCTCCAGGGCCTGGGCACGCAGCAGCAGATCGCCACGTTCGTCGCCACGCAGCCACAGCCACAGGGCGTGTTGGGTGCTGGGGTTCTCCACCGCAGCATCCAGCAGCGGAAAAGCGCGCAGGCCTGGTACTTCACGGCCCAGGGCCTTGGCCAGCGGGGCGCCTACGCCGAGCAGCAACTGTTCGCCATCGACCTGCGGCAGCAAGGCATCCAGCGCGGCAGGCAACGCCTCGGGCGACTGCAGGGTGAAGAACAGGTGACGGGCGTGGGCCGGCACCGGGGTGGCAAGCAGACCTTGCTGGAACGGCATATCAGGCTAATCCTAGGTTAAAAGCGGAATGCTACTTCGCCTGCAGGCCTGCTGCAATGCGGCATGCAGCCTCGCCAGCCGCTGTGCTTGGTAACAAACGGTTACCAAGAGCTGGCCCATTGCAATTAGCTATCAATCAGGGCCGACCTACACTGCTTCAGATCCTTCGCCCGAGAACGCCCTCATGACTGCCTCGCCCCTGCTCACTGCGTTTCTGCCGCTTGCCCTGGGCATCATCATGCTTGGCCTTGGGTTGTCACTGACCCTGGCTGACTTCGCTCGCGTGGTGAAGTACCCAAAGCCCGTGGTGGTGGGCCTGGTTTGCCAGATCCTGCTGTTGCCGCTGGTGTGCTTTCTGATCGCCAATGGCTTTGGCCTGGAATCTGCCCTGGCAGTGGGGCTGATGCTGCTGGCTGCTTCGCCGGGCGGTACCACGGCCAACCTGTTCAGCCATCTGGCCCACGGTGACGTGGCGTTGAACATCACCCTGACAGCGGTCAACTCACTGATCGCGATCCTGACCATGCCGTTGCTGGTGAACCTGTCGCTGAGCTGGTTCATGGCCTCGGACCAGGCTATTCCACTGCAGTTCGCCAAGGTCATGCAGGTTTTCGCCATCGTCTTGCTGCCGGTGGCGCTGGGCATGCTGATTCGCCATTTCGCCCCGGCATTCGCTGCGCGCATGGAAAAACCGATGAAGCTGGTGGCTGCGCTGTTCCTGGCCTTCACTATCGTCCTGGCATTGGCAAAGGACTGGCAGACGGTGGTCGAGTACGCACCGGTGGTGGGGCTGGCGGCGCTGCTGTTCAACCTGCTGAGCCTGGCAGTGGGCTATTGGGTGCCGCGGCTGTTGAACATTCCCAAGCGCCAGGCGATTGCCATTGGTATGGAGATTGGCATCCATAACGGGACCTTGGCGATTGCCCTGGCGTTGAGCCCTTCGCTGCTGAACAACGCGACCATGGCGGTGCCGGCTGCGTTGTACAGCTTGATCATGTTCTTTACCGCGGCCGGGTTTGGCTGGTGGGTGAGCCGCGGGCATGTGGCGGCAGAGCCCAAGGGTGAAACCGTGAACTGACGTCACCCAATGCCCGGCAGGTGCCGGGCCTGTCAGGGATGCGTCACGATTGGCTGCGCCTGCTGCGCAATTGCTGCTTCAACACCTTAAGCGGCGGCGCATAGAAGAACCCGAACGACACGCTCCCCGTGCGCCCCTTCACCGCATGGTGCAGGCGGTGCGCGCGGTGCAAGCGTTTCAGGTAGCGGTTGACCGGCCGCGGCTTGCGCGGCCAGTGCCGGTGAAAGAAGCCGTCGTGGGCCAGCACATACAGCGCCCCATAGCCTGCCACACCACCGCCCACCCACTGCAAAGGCGCATAACCACTTTTGCCCAGCGCCACCAGCGCCGTGGCGATCAGCCCCAGGGCCACCAGGTACAGGTCGTTGGTTTCGAGCATGCCCAGGTGTGGCTCATGGTGCGATCGGTGCAGCCACCAGCCCCAGCCATGCATGATGTACTTGTGAGCCAGCGTACCAACGCCCTCCATGGCCACCAGGGTGCCGAACAATATGGCGAGATTGAACAGCATGGAACGGTCCGGGTGATGGCAAAGGAAGGCGCAAGGTTACCGGCTGCCCAGGGTTTTTTCCATGTGGGCGTGACCGGCAGCAGGCCGTTCCCGGATGAAGCCATTGTCATGATTTTGCCCTTGACCTGCTCTGCCCTGCGGCGTATGGTCCGCGACGCAATTTTGCCTTCCTCAACAGGAGACCTGCCTTGGACAGTAGCCCCAGTCGCTTGCGACAGGCCCGCGTGGCGCGCTAGCCCGGCAATGTTCTGCACTGTCTGGCCGCGCTGGCAAGACGGTGGTTTCCTGTAACCCCGCTTCTCCTTCCCTCCTCGTGGTCCTGCGCAATTTTCTGGTTTTTCAACCGCGCCAACTGATGGCGTTCATGCAGGCGTGTGCCTGCGGAAGAGGTTTGCTATGGATTGGAAAGTATTTCTGCTGCGCGTCAGCATTGCTTTGGTGCTGGGTGCGCTGATCGGTGCCGAGCGGCAATTGCGCCAGCGCCTGACCGGCCTGCGCACCAATGCGCTGGTCAGTACCGGTGCCTGCCTGTTCGTATTGATGACCCAGGCGGTGCCAGGCATGGCGCCTGCAGATGCGTCGCGCGTCGCAGCCTATGTGGTGTCGGGCATCGGCTTTCTCGGCGGTGGCGTCATCATGCGCGATGGTTTCAATGTACGTGGCCTGAACACCGCGGCCACCTTGTGGTGCACGGCTGCGGTCGGCGTGCTGTGCAGCCTTGGGCTGATGATGGAGGCGGCACTGGGTAGCCTGGTGGTGCTCTGCGCCAACATCCTGTTGCGTGATATCGCCCAGCGCCTGGACCGTCAGGACGTGGTGCCGGCCAGCGAGGTGGAACAGCACTTCGAAGTCCGTATCGTCTGCCGCGGCGAGGACGAGATCCAGGTGCGTAGCCTGATGCTGCACAGCCTGGGCGATCCACAGCTGCGCCTGCAGTCGTTGCAGAGCCAGGACCTGGACAACCCTGCGCGCCTGGAAGTGCGCGCCGAGCTGTTGGGCACCGCGCAGGCACCGGCGCAGCTGGAGCGCCTGGTCAGCAGGGTCAGCCTGGAGAAAGGTGTAAGCTCGGTGCGCTGGCAATTAAAGCCGCAGGTGCTGGCGACGGATTAGAACGACAGGAGTGATTCATGCTTATCCGCCCTACCCTTGAACAGGACATTGAGTGGCTGCCGGACGTCGAGCGCTCGGCAGCCCAGGCATTTGTCAGTTGGCCGGCACTGGCCTGGCTGGCGCAAGGCGAAGTCATGGATTGCGCGGCGCACAGGGCTTTCGTCGAGGCAGGTGGTAGTTGGGTGGCGCAGGACGCGGCTGGGTGCATTGTGGGTTTTGCATGCGCCCGGCTGGCGGATCAGGCATTGCACCTTCATGAAATATCGGTGCGCCAGGAGGCCCAAGGGCAAGGTGTCGGGCGCCGGTTGCTGCAGCAAGTGGTCGATGCAGGGCGCTGCGCCGGTGTACGCGAGCTGACGCTGACCACCTTCGTGGATGTGCCTTGGAATGCGCCGTTCTATGCACGTTTCGGTTTTGAGATGCTTGAGGAAAGCCGGCTTTGCGATCGGCTCCGGGGCATCCTGGCCAGCGAGCATGCTCACGGCCTCAGCGGGCGTTGTGTAATGCGTCTGCGCGTTTCGCCGCCTCTCACCCTATAGTTCAGTGTGGCGCGGTCGAAACCGGCAGCGAAAAAGATTAAACCTTTGCCACGGCTTCACCCTCAACCGTACGCGACACTGCGGTCGCGCCACGGTTTAAGGAGTGAAGCATGAATAGTCTCTTCATCAGACGCGTTGGTTTTTCCATGGTGCTCGGCTTGGCATCGGTGCACGCAATGGCGGCGACTTCCGATGATTTCGTAGATGCGGCCACCGAGGCCGGTATTGCCGAAGTGGTGACAGGCAAGCTGGCTCAGGAGAAAAGCCAGAACGCCGAGATCAAGACCTTCGCCCGGCAAATGGTCACCGACCACACCCAGGCCAACCAGAAACTCGGCGACATTGCCCGCAAACTGGACATTTCCGTGCCGGATGAGGCCGCAATGACCGACAAGGTCAAGAAAATGATCCTGGAATGGCGCGACGAATCCTTCGACAAGGCGTACCTCAACAACCAGGTCGACGCTCACGAAAAAGCGGTGGAGCTGTTCAAGAAAGAGGCTGCATCGTCCGACAAGGCCGAGCTGAAGGCCTTTGCCAGCGAAACGCTGCCCAAACTCGAACAGCACCTGGAGCAGGCAAAAGCCCTTCAGTCCAAGCACGGCAAGTGAGGCCGCACATGAGTAACCATGCATTGAAGACCGAAGTACTTACCCGCCTGTTGCATGCGCACCCCGAAGGGCTGGGCAAGGAAGTGCTGGACAACTACCGCGGCGAAAAGGCGGTGGCCGGCATGCTCAAGACGCTGCAGGAAGCCGGTTTGATTCACGACGGGAGCGTGGCAGTAAGCAGTGATCACCAGATCAGCGTGCACTATCCGATCAAGCTGTCGGCGGCGGGCGTAGAGGCCGCCAGGCGCGCCGAGGGCTGACACTTGCCTGGTCTGGTCTGGTCTTGTCGCCAGCAAGCCCGCCCCGAGGGATAGCGCATGGCTTGCCGGCGATGAGGCCAGTCATCAAGGCCGTGGCTCACTCCTTTTTCTCAATGTCTCCAGGCGGCTTGGCCGGCCCCTGTGGGTCGACTTGAGGGTCTTCGACATCCGGGGAATCGGGGTCGAAACCAAGGTCCGTCTTTTTATCGGCCTGCTCGGTCGAGTGAGGCCCCTCTTTGCGTGGTGGTTGAGATCCAGGCATGGCGTTGTCTCCGGTGAGTGTCTAGGGAAGAAACCACCCGCCAGGAAAAGTTTGATTAATCTGCGCCCGGGGCCAACTGCGCCCGACACTGTGCCAACGCCTCATCACGCGCCTGCAGTTGCTCCTCAAGCCGCTGCAGCTGCCGCGCCTGCTCGGCGCACAGGTCGCGCCTGGCTTCCAGGCTTTGGGCTTGCACATCGAGCTGGCGGCGCATCTCTTCGCTGGCACCTTGTGCCTGGGCCAGGATCGTGCGCAGGCCCTGGATCTGCGCATCGCGCTGCTCCAGCAACTCATCCTGTGCCCGGCATTCACTGGCCGCCTGACGGTGCTCTCCCAGTAAACGCTCATTGTCGCGGTGCAAACGGGTAAGTTCGTCCTGCTTGACGATCATGCCCTGCTGCAACTGGCGCAACTCCACCTGCATCTGCTGCAACTGCGCTTCATGGCGGCGCTGTTCCTGCTCGCGCTGTTCACGGCTGGCATTGCGGTAGTGCTCCAGGGCGTCGCGGGCATGGCGGTGCTTGTCTTCCAGGGACTTGACCTGCTCGTCCTTGTCAGCCAGGCGCACCTGCAACTCACCCAGCGCCTGGTTGAGGCTGGCACTGCGCAGCTGTTCGGCCTGCAGCGTGCTTTGTGTGGACAACAGTTTTTCTGTCTCGGCCGCCAATGCCGCGGCATCGATCTTGTGTTGCTGGTGCGCTGCAGCCAGTGCCTGCTGGGCGATTTCCAGCTGCGCCTCAAGCGTCTCGCGCTGTTGCGTGAAGGTGCTCTCGGCCTGCTCGATCTTCAGGTCGGCCTCGTCCTGCAGTTGGGTTGCCAATTGCCCGACCAGGCGGCTCAGCACATCGCTCAGCGCGACGCCGCCTTCGGAAGCCATCGGCTGCTGGCCGTTCAGTTCCTTCAGGTAGCGGTGAATCGTGGTTTTGGAGCCGGTATTGCCCAACTCGATACGTATGGCATCGATGCTGGGGTTTTCGCCCCGGGCAATCAGCGCCTGACGCGCCTGCTGCACTACCACCTTGTTGATACCGCCACGGGCCATGCTTGCTCCTACGATTTTGTACTGTGTTATGTAACATGTAATTACGTACCAATTATGGCAATATCAAACCACCCCTGCAAACATTTCCTCAGGTGGAATAATCACGGCTTATCGCATGTGTTACGCAAATTGGTCTTGTTTTCGACCTGCGCAACCGTACGGAAGCTGCGGGCTCGCCACCTTGTGTCGGTAACGCTTTGCCGCCACCATGGGCGTCCAGCACCGATCACCGACAGAAAATGACCCTGGAAAACTACAAAGCAATCGCCGACAGCATCGCTCTGCTGCTGTATCCGCACGCTGAAGTCATCGTCCATGAACTGCACAGTCAGACGGTCGTGCACATCGCCAATAACTTCTCCCGACGCAAGCTGGGCGATGATTCGGCGATCGATCACGAACTGGGCGATGTACTTGGCGGTGCCAACCTGGGCCCTTACGAGAAGCTCAACTGGAACGGCCAGAAAATCCGCTCTATCAGTACCGTACTGCGCAACTCGCAGGGCGAACCCGAGTACCTGATGTGCATCAATCTGAACGTGTCGGTACTGGAGCAAGCCCGCGTGGCGCTCGATGCGTTCTTCCAGATGAACCGGCTGGTACCGCAACCTGACTCGCTGTTCCGCAATGACTGGCAGGAACGTATCAACACCTTCCTGCATGCCTGGCTGCAAGCGCGCAGCTTGTCGCTGCAGACCTTACAGATGAAGGACAAACGCAGCCTGGTGCAGGCGCTGTACGCTGAAGGCGCGTTCGAAGGGCGAAGTGGTGCTGACTATGTCGCCAACGTTCTGAGCATGGGTCGGGCCACCGTGTACAAGTACCTGAAAGAGCTCAAGGGCTAACCGCCCGCCGCTTGGCCGAACTGGCAGCCTGTCAGGGTGTTGCCAGCGATTGCGCTCGCCCCCTTGCCTTGAATGGATTAATATTCTACTGTGGATAAATATTCCACAAGGAGCGCAGCATGCCAGTCGCGACTGTTTCACCGACCACTGTCGATGCCCGACACCTCGATGCACTGTACACGTCCATAAAGGAAGCCCACGGCGCGCTGCGCCCCGCCGTCAGCATCACACCGCTCACTCGCAGCGCCCGTTTGTCGGCACTGACCGGCTGTGAAGTGCTGCTCAAATGCGAACACCTGCAGCACACCGGTTCATTCAAGTTTCGCGGTGCCAGCAACAAGGTGCGCCTGCTGCCGGCCGAGGCGCGCAAGCAGGGGGTGATAGCCGCCTCTTCCGGTAACCATGGGCAGGCCCTGGCCCTGGCCGGCAAGATGGCTAGCGTGCCAGTGAAGGTCTACACCACCACGGGCGCATCGGCATACAAAACAGAGGCAATGCGCGCGCTTGGCGCCGAAGTGGTCTGCCTGCCCACCGACCCGCTGAGTGCAGAGCTGGAAGCAGCCAGGCAAGCCAAGGCCCAGGGCGTACCTTTCGTGTCCCCCTACAACGACCTGCAAGTCATTGCCGGCCAGGGCACCATCGGCATGGAGTTGTTCGAGCAGGCGCCAGACCTGGACGCGGTGTTCGTTGCCGTGGGCGGTGGCGGGATGATTTCCGGCATCGGCGCCGCCCTGCGCGTACTCAAGCCGGGCACTGAGATCATCGGCTGCTGGCCGGCGAATGACCCAACGCTGCAGCAATCACTCAAGGCCGGTGAAATCATCGAATTGGATGCCTGCGAAACGCTGTCGGATGGCACGGCTGGCGGCGTCGAGCCAGGCTCCATCACCTTCCCGCTTTGCCAGGCGCTGCTCACCGATACCGTGCTGGTCAGCGAGGACGAAATCCGCTGCGCCATGCGCGACATCGCCAGCAGTGAGCGCTGGATCATCGAAGGCGCTGCAGCGGTTGCGGTCGCCGGCATGCAGAAGCTCGCCGAGCGCTATCAGGGCAAGCGTGTCGCGGTGATCCTGTGTGGCCGTAACATCCTGCTGGAGAAGTTCCTCGAGGCCGTTCAATGAGGGTCTTCAGCAAGGCGCAGATCATCGCCCGCTTCAACCCGGAGCTCGCGGTCAGCCAACTGGAGGAAGGCTTCATCGCCTACTCCGAAGGCAAGGTGCAGGTACCGCCCGTGCAGGGCTTCGCATTCAAGGGCGCGAACGGTGACTGTTGCGTGAAGTCGGCCTACATCGAAGGCAGCCCGACCTTCACCGTCAAGCTTTCGACAGGCTTCTACGACAATCCGTCCAAGGGCCTGCCGAGCAATGATGGCCTGATGCTTGTGTTGTCTGCACACACCGGTCAGCCGCTGGCACTGCTGCAGGACCAAGGCTGGCTGACTGCCATGCGCACCGCGTTGGCCGGGCGTATCGCCGCCCGGCTGCTGGCGCCATCCCAGGTCAAGGCCATTGGCATCCTCGGCACCGGCATGCAGGCGCAGATGCAGCTTGAGCAGCTTCGCGCTGTGACCGACTGCCGCCAGGTGATTGTCTGGGGCCGGCATGAACGCGGGCTTGCGGCCTATACCGCATTTGCCCGCGAGCTGGGCTTCGGGGTTCGCAGCACGCAGGATGCGGCCGAGATTGCGGGTGCTGCAAACCTGATCGTCTGCACCACGCCTTCTCGCCAGGCGCTGTTGCACAGCGATTGGGTCCAGCCGGGTACGCATATCACCGCCGTCGGTGCCGATGCGCCCGGCAAGCAGGAACTGGACCCAGCACTGGTGGCAAGGGCAGACCGTATCATCGTCGACTCCATCGCGCAGTGCAGCCAGTACGGCGAAGTGGCCCATGCCCTCGGCAGCGGCCGGATCGACGCTAACCAGCTGATCGAGCTGGGTACGCTGCTGGCTGGCCGTGCCAAGAGGCGTGAGCACGACAGCCAGATTACCCTGGCGGACCTGACCGGTGTAGCAGTGCAGGATGCACAAGTCGCAAGCTACGCCCTGGCAGCCCTGTGCACCTGAGGCGACAACAGCGTCAGCGCAAACGTTGCACCTGCGCCGGCGTGCGCTGCATCAGCACCTTGCCATTGCGTACCGACACCAACGCGTGTCCCTGGCTGCGCACCATCTCGTAATCATCCGGCGCCGACAGCAGCAACAGGTTCGCCGGCCGCCCCACCTCGATGCCATAGCGCTCGCCCAGGTTCAGGGTGCGGGCGCTGTTGTCGGTAATCAGGTCCAGGCAGCGCTGCAGGTCTTCATAGCCGAGCATGTGGCAGATGTGCAGGCCTGCTTCGAGAATGCGCAGGATGTTGCCATTGCCCAGCGGGTACCACGGGTCGACGATGGAATCCTGGCCGAAGCACACGTTCATGCCAGCGCGGTCAATCTCGGCGACGCGGGTAACGCCACGACGTTTCGGGTAGTTGTCGAAGCGCCCTTGCAGGTGAATGCTCTCGGTCGGGCACGACACAAAGTTGATGCCCGACAGCTTGAGCAGGCGGAACAGCTTGTAGCAATACGCATTGTCATACGAGCCCATGGCCACGGTGTGGCTAGCCGTGACCCGGGCCCCCATGCCGCGTACCCGCGCTTCTTCGGCCAACACTTCGAGGAAGCGCGATTGCGGGTCGTCGGTCTCGTCGCAGTGCACGTCCACCAGGCAGCCGGTACGCTCGGCCAGGTCCATCAGGAACTTCACCGACGATACACCCTGGTCGCGGGTATTTTCGAAATGCGGAATGCCGCCGACGACGTCAGCGCCAATCGCCACGGCTTCAGTCATCAGCGCCCGGCCGTTGGCGTACGACTCGATGCCCTCCTGCGGGAAGGCGACAATCTGCAGGTCGATCAGCTCACGCACCTCGTCACGTACCTCGACCATGGCCTTGAGCGCGGTGAGTTTCGGGTCGGTCACATCGACATGGGTGCGCACATGCTGGATACCGTGGTCCACCAGCATGCCGATGGTTTTTTTCGCACGGGTCTTGATGTCGTCGTGGGTGGTGATTTCCTTGCGCTCGGACCAGCGCTCAATGCCTTCGAACAACGTGCCGCTCATGTTCCACTTCGGCTCACCAGCGGTCAGCGTGGCATCCAGATGAATGTGCGGCTCGACAAAGGGCGCGACCACCAGGTTATGCCCGGCGTCCAGGTCATTGACCGTAGCGGGCGCCACGGCGTCGGTCTGGGGCACGATGGCGGCAATGCGCTCGCCGTTCAGTTCGACGCGGAACAGGCCAGGCTTGCCGCGCAGGCGTGCGTTGATAATGTTCATGCTGTTACTCCTTGCCGTGGGCTTCGCTCATGCGCCATACCAGCATGGCGACCGAAGCATTCATGCGAAAAAGCGGGTCGTCCAGCGACTGCCCGCTCAGTTGTTCGATGCGCTGGATGCGCTGATTGATGGTGTTGCGGTGCAGCCCCAGGCGTTGTGCGGCCTTGAGCCCGTTGCCATTTTCCATTAGCAAGGCGTCGAGGGTATGCACCAGGGCATTGGCGTGTTTGCGCCCGGGGGCGATCAGCGGGCCGAGGGTGCGGCTGACGAAATCGTCGATCAGCGAGCGGTCGACAATACCTTGCAGCAGGCGCAGGACGCCAAGCTCGCTGAAGTTGCAATAGCCGTTGACCGGGCGCAGATGCTGCGCTACATCCAGCGCCTGGCGTGCCTCGTTGAGGGCCTGGCGGTAATGCGCGCAATCGTCAGCGAGGCTCGACAGGCCCATGTAAAGGCCCAGTTCACCTGTCGCGGCTTGCAACTGCCGGTACAGCGCACCCAACGTCTCGGGTAAGTCGTGCGTATCGGCCAGCAGCACCACGAACAGGTCGCCCGGCAGTTGCGCTGTCACACTGTCAGGCCGCTGGCGGCACCAGGCTTCCAGCTGGTCTTCCAGGGCCTGCCGGGTGGCTTGCCAGGTACGCTCGCCGTGGGCCAGCCCTTGGCGCTCGAACAAGGCGTCCACGCCCGTCAGGCGCAACGCCAGCAGGCGCCGAGGCTTGTCCAGCGCCAGTTGCAGGTGCGCTGCACGCTGCCGGGCAATCGCCAGGCTCGGGTAGTCGCCCGTCAGCAGTTGGCCAAGGATGTCGTTGCGCGAGCGGCGCACCTGGCTCATCTGCACCAGTGCAGTGCCGATCAGGTGGGTGACCACCACCATCTTCAGCGCGTAGGGTTGTTCGATCAGTGGTAAGCCCAGTTGCTCGGCGCGCGCGATTACGGACGCCGGGATGCTCTGGATGAAACTGCCGCCGGTGAGAATCACCATGCCGGCAATGCCCACGGCGTCGCCATCCTCCACCAGGCTCAGCAGGTTGGCTTCGCCGCGCGGGTGGTTGATGCCGGTGACGAACACCAGTTCGCCGCCCATCACCCATTCGGCGATACCCTCGTTCTCCGCCACGTAAGGCCAGCGTACCCGCCGTTGCAGGTTGCGCGCCCCGGCCCGCACATGCATTTCGTGCAGGCCGGGCAAACGCAGGATCTCGTCCAGCGCCAGGCTCACGGCTCGACACCCGCCTGGCGTGGCGCCCGGCGGCGTGCGCCCAGCTCCAGAATGACGATGTAGCACACTGCCGAGGCGGCGATGCCCACCAGCGGCGCGACCCACGGTGAGGCATAGGCCAGTACAGCGCCCACGGCATAGGCAAGCAGCCCGGTGAGGTTGTAGCGTGGCAGGTTTGCCGCACCCAGCGCCGGGTATTTGCCGCGGTGGCGATACCAGAAGTCAGCCATGATCACCCCACCCACCGGCGGAATGATCGACCCCAGCAGCACCAGGAACGGGATCAGCATTTCGTACATGCCACCCATCGCCAGCACAATCCCAACTCCGGCCGCCACCAGGGTTGCCGTGCGCCGGCGCTCACTGCGCAACAAATGGCAGGCGGCGGCCGACACGTTGTAGATGGTCGGCCCCTGAATGGTCCACAGGTTCAGGCACAGCATCACCACCGCCGCGAACGACAGACCCTGCAGCATCATCACGTCGACGATATCGGCCTGCTGGTAAACCATCGCGCACCACGCGCCGGCCACCACCATCAGGCCGTTGCCAAGGAGGAATGCCACCACGCTGGCGGTCACCGCTACCCGGCCACTGCGTGCCAGCCGTGTCCAGTTGGTGGCCTGGGTGGCGCCACTGGCGAAGGTGCCGAAAACCATGGTGACTGCCGCCGAAAAGGTCATGGTTTCATGCGGGACGACTGCAGCCAGGCCGGCAAAGCCACCGGCATCACGGGTGGCGATGTACATGGACACCAACAGCAGCACGAACATCAATGGCACCGACACCCGCGACAACACATCCAGCCCCTTGAAACCGATGATGGCCGTAATGCTGAAACCCAGCCCGAACAGCACCATCAAAGGCATGCCGAAGCCATCCGCCAGCCCCAGCAGCTTGACCAGCACGATGGCCACCGTAGCCGTGCCCCAGGCATACCAGCCCAGTTCGGCAAAACCCAGCAGAAAATCCGAGAGCCGGCTCCCCGCTTCACCGAAACAGAAGCGCCCCATCAGCACGGTGTTCAGCCCGCTGCGCGAGGCGATGAAGGCCAGCACTGCGGCATACAAGGCCAGTAGGCTGTTGCCAAGGGTAGCCACCCACAGCATGTCGACAAAACTGAATGCCATGCCCAGCTTGCCGCCGGCGAACATCGTGCCGGTAAAGAAGGTGAAGCTGAACAAGACCATCGCGATCGGCAGCAGGCCCCTACGGGCGGACTGCGGGGCTTCGCTGAGGGGGAATTCGTTGGGTGAGCTCATTGCACGGGTGCTCCGGGTGTGTAGTCGGGAGCAGAAAGAGCAATATGCGGGCCGCTTTTTTTACTGCGCCGCCACCCGGAAAAATCGGGCTGGTCGCCCAGAAATCCATATGCACTGTGCACATTAAAGCCGCGATCTGACGATTTGAAGTGTGCGGGACGACTTATTTTGAGGCGTTCATGCACCAAAGCGGGCTCAGGCTGGGTAGTAATCACCCAGCCCACGGCGGTTTACACGATCCCGTCCAGCCCCATCTGCCAGAAATCAGCCTCCAGGCTGGAGGCCTGGCCAAAAATCCCTGCCAGTTCGGCGAACCGCTGTTCGGTCATGCTGCGCGCTGCCAGTTCGTCCAGGTGCTTGCGCGCTGCTGCGGCCACCCCTTGGTAGCCCTCCCCGGCATACTCGCCAATCCACTCGCGGTAGGGGTGATTGCTCAAGTCGCCAATGCGCTCGGCCAGGGTCCGGCCGATTTCGGCATAGCCGATCACGCAAGGTGCCAGTGCCACATGCAGCTCCAGCAGGTCGCCGGCAGCGCCGCAGTCCAGCACGTAACGGGTGTATGCCACCGTGGCCTGGTGCTCTGGCGCGGCTTCGATGTCTGCCTGGGTCAAGCCCCAGCGCGCGCACAGGCGCAAGTGCAGCTCTGTTTCATCCAGGATCGCCGCCAGCCCGGCCTGCGCCGCGCGAATGTCGGTCGGGCGACGGCTCTTGTAGGCGGCCAGCGCCCAGGCGCGGGCGAACTGGATCAGGAACAGGTAATCCTGCACAAGGTAGGTTCGGAACGCTTCCTCGCTCAGCGTGCCCTCGCCCATCTGACGCACGAAGTCATGGTCTACGTAGCTGTTCCATTGTGGCGTGGCGGCGGCCTTGAGGCGCTCGAAGATATCCATGCTCATTTGCCCTCCGGGTACACTGCATCGAAGAAAGCCAGCTCCAGCGCCACGGTGCGCTGGTAGAAGTCACTGGCCAATGCGGCCTCCTGCGGGCCGACGCGGTCCAGTTCGGCCTGCAGGAAAGCGACGAATGCCTGGAACGCCGGGTTGTCGTGCAGGGTGATCCACTCGGCATGGACGAAGTTGTCCGGCATCGGTTTCGGCGCCTTGAGCGCCCAATCCAGATACAGCCCTTCGGCGACGTTGAGCACCGCCAGTGCCGCTGCGTAGGAACGGGTGGCTGCCGCTTCGCGCATGATCGCCTTGAAACCTGCGGTAGGCGCGGTATCGGCCGGTTCACTGCGTTGCGCCGGGCTGACACCCAGGGCCTCGAAGGCACGCAGGAAATAGGTGTTCTCGTCACTGGAGATCATCCCGGCAAAGCGGCCGAAGCGCAGGCGGGCTTCAAACGTGTCAGCGGTGGCGATCGCCGCGCCCAGCAGGGTCAGGAAGCTGTCGAGAAAACGGTGGTCCTGAACCAGGTAGCTGACCATGATCGGGTCAGGCAGGCTGCCGTCGCACAATTGGGTCACGAAACGGTGGCCAACGGCCGCCGACCAGGTCGGCTCGCACTGGCGGCGCAGGGACTGGCTGAAACGTTCGGTCATGTTGCTGTCCTTGATGAGGGTGACAGCGAGACCTTGAAAGTTGGCATGGACTGGCCTCGCAGTGAGGCCGGCAAAAAGGCAGGTTACAAGCCCCATCCCTTCGCCGGCATGATCCGGATCAGGTTCGAAGGGTCACCGCGCTGTAGCGTTCAGCGGTTTCTCAGCCCATTGCCGGGCTCCCCTTGGTGGCGTTCAGGTATACCCGAGGGCGCCGCGCCTGTCACTACTCTCCAACTCCCCGAACTGTGGGCAATTGTGACCCGCTAATGGGTATCTGCCCCCATTCTTGACGCGCCATCGTTTAGTGCACGCCAGGCGCTGCAAGGTTTTGTATGTCAAAGCATTACTGAAATATCTGTTGGCATAGCTGTTGCTCATGGCCATTTAACGGGCAAAACGCCATTGATGGCTTAAGGCCGTAAGGCCGCAACAGAGGCTTAAGCCAATGAAAACATCCGCCATGAGCCACGCGTCCAGGCGCGCGTTCCATCTGTCCTCCGTCACTGCGCTGATGATCAGCCTGGGGTTGATCACGGCCATGGCAGCCCCCCTCGACGACAACAGCCCGCCACCGCCGACCGACCCGTCGGCCTACACCGACCAGCCGGACGACCCGACCGCTGCCTTGCTTGAGCTGAAAACCTTGCCCGAGGCCAACGAGGGCGCGCTGGAGCTGACCGATGGCGTGTATGGCGACCGCAGCACGGTACGCACCGACAACGTGCTGCCGCCTGCCCTGCAAACGTCGGACAAGTACCCTACCAACGGCAAACCCAGCCCGTTGTTCGGTGCGCAACCATTCACCCAGCAACTGTTGCTGTTCGAAGAATTCGGGCCAGAGAAGCTCGACCCGACCACGCCGGCGCCCGATCTGACCTTCCCGGTCCCCACCCTCGGCGCGGCCCCCGCGCAAGACCCCAACGTGGTGGCACGCAGCGGCCCCAGTGGCAGCGCACTGGAAGCGTTCCTCAAGCAGCCCGGCCTGTACCCGTTCCCGACCCAGTACGCCAACGTGCTGGACCGCAACCCATGGAAGGCGCAGATCGAGATGTTCCTCAACCGCCAGCCGGTCGGCTCGCCCGCTGAAGGCCGGCCACCAGGAAAAGGCTGGTCGCACCAGCGCTGGAACGAGTTCTACCCGCAGGCAGCGTTCAAGACCGCCCAGGCCGGTGCGCGCATCAACCTCGGCCTGCGCGACCGCAAGCAACTGCACAACTATGCCGTCGGTGAATTTGCCCCAGGAGGCCTGTACTACCAGACGTCGGACATTCCGACCACGCTGGGCACCACCAAGGGTATCGACATACGCTTCCACCCAAACATGCCGCTGCAAAACCACAAATCGTTGTGGACCTTCGACGGCACTTTCCCGCCCAAGCTGCTGATGGTGCGCTACGGCCAGCCAATCCTGATGCGCCATTACAACGCCCTGCCGATTGACCCGTCGGCCAACGGCGGCTTTGGCCTGCATACCATCTCGACCCACGAGCACAACGGCCACTCCCCGGCCGAAAGCGACGGCTTTGCCAACGCGTACTTCTTCCCCGGCCAGTACTACGACTACCGCTGGCCGGTGCAGCTGGCCGGCTACGACACCATCAACACCCGTGCCCAGGACCCGCGAGCAGCTTTCCCCTGCTCGCCGGGTGAAACCTTGTTCGTCAACGATGGCACACCGGGCCTGAAAACCTGCGAGAACGGCAGCATCAAGATTCGTGGTGACTGGCGCGAAACCATGAGTACCCACTGGTTCCACGACCACATGATGGATTTCACGGCGCAGAACGTCTACAAAGGCAACGCCGTGATGATGAACTACTACAGCGCCCTGGACCGCGGCAACGAGGCCCTGCAGGACGGTGTCAACCTGCGCTTCCCAAGTGGCTCAGCCATGCCTTGGGGTAACCGTGACTATGACGTCAACCTGGTGATAGCCGACAAGGCCTGGGATGCAAACGGCCAGCTGTGGTTCAACCCGTTCAACACTGACGGCTTCCTCGGTGACCAGATCCTGGTCAACTGGCAGTACCAGCCCAGGCTCAAGGTGCGTGCGCGCAGTTACCGTTTCCGTATCCTCAACGGTTCGGTTTCACGCTACTTCAAGTTCGCCGTGGTGCGGGAAATTGCCGGTAACAGTGGCGAGTTCAAAGGCCCGTCCGGCTCCAACGTGTCGTATGCGCGGGTGCCGTTCCACATGATCGCCAACGACGGCAACATCATGGAACACGCGGTGCCATTCGACGGCACGATGGACCTCAATGGTGACGGCAACCTGCAAGACAACAACGGCATCCTGCCACTGCAGGGCATTGCCGAGCGCTACGACATCATCATCAACTTCGCCAGGAATGGCATCAAGGCAGGCGACAAGCTGTACTTCGTCAACCTGATGGAGCACGACTCCGGCAAAGGTCCGAAGCAAGCTATCCCGTTGGCCGACGTGCTGTCGGAAAAATACAAGGCGGTGATCAAGCAGACCAGCAAAGGCCCGCAGTGGGACAAGGGCGATCCGGCAGTCGGCAAGTTTCTGCAACTGTGGGTGCAGCCGTACACCGGCCAGGACCTGAGCATGGACCCGGTAGCCTATGAGCCGGCCAAGCCAGGCAAGGCGGCCGGCCTGAAAATGCTGCCCCTGCCAATTGACCGCGATGCCGCAGCGGACCAGGCCAAACTCAAGGATGCCCGACACCGCGAGTTCATCTTTGGCCGCTCTGACGGTACGGACACAACCCCGTGGACCATCAAGACCGACGGCGGCTTTGGCTACAGCATGGACCCACGCCGCATCAGTGCCGCACCGCAACTGGCCAACCAGTCTACCGACGCTGGTTTCAGCGGCGACGGCACCCTGGAAGTGTGGAAAATCGTCAACGGCGGCAATGGCTGGAGCCACCCGGTACACGTGCACTTCGAGGAAGGCGTGATCCTTAGCCGCGACGGCAAGGCCCCGCCAGAATGGGAAAAATGGGCGCGCAAGGATGTGTACCGAATCGGGCCGGATACTGATTCGTCCATCGAGGTGGAAATGGCCATCCGCTTCCGCGAGTTTGCCGGCACCTACATGGAGCACTGCCACAACACACAGCACGAGGACTCTTCGATGCTGCTGCGCTGGGACATTGAACACCCGGGGCAGTTCCAGGTGATGCCGACCCCGCTGCCGGGATGGGATGGCGTGCATTACATGGCCTCGGTGGGCCTGCCAACGTTCCGCACCAAAACCCACGACGACAATGACGACCCGGCCAACAAACCACCCGTCGCGGCCAATGACAGTGCCGCAACGACGGCTGGCACACCGATCACCCTGAACGTGCTGGCCAACGACAGTGACCCGGACGGCAATGTACCGCTCACGGTAACCGGCCTCAGCCAGCCGGACTCCGGCCAGGGTGCCGTCAGCACTGACGGCACCACCGTAACGTACAGCCCGCCCGCTACGGTCGCCACGCCATTCACGGCCAGCTTCAATTACACGGCGCGTGATACCAAGGGTGCCGAGTCGGTGGCCCCGGCCACGGTCAGCATCGCCGTAACCGCAGCAGCAGCGGCCGACGAACTCAAGGTCACCAGTGCCACGGTGCAGGAACGCAGCGGCAACCGTTTCACCTGGGATGTGCAGGGGACTACCACGGTGGCCACGGGCAACAGCATCAGTGTGACTGCAGCAACCACCGGTGGTCCGGTAAGCCTGGGGAACGCGACGCTGACTGCCACGACTACGGGGGCCCGTTGGCGGGTAGCGGTGACCACCACCGGCTTTGGCCCGGCCACGCCAGCGACGGTCACGGTGAAATCGGCACTGGGCCAGACGGTGACAGCGCCAGTCAAATACAAGTGAGTGCAAAGCGGGGACCCCTATGCGGCCCCGCTCAGCCAACCCACGAGGACCGCATCATGCCCGGCTCATGGCGTTTCCTGCTGGTACTTGCGTTGTTCGCCGCCAGCATTCCGTTCTGGCCACTGCACCCGCAACAAACGGTGGCCGAAGCAGCTGCCACTCCCTGGGGGGCCAACTACTTCCCCAACATCCCCCTGCTCACCCAGGATGGCGAAGAAGTGCATTTCTTCGACGACCTTATCAAGGACAAGGTGGTTGCCATCAACTTCATCTTTACCGGCTGCTCCGATTCCTGCCCAGTGGAAACCGCACGCCTGCGCCAGGTACAGAAAATCCTCGGTGACCGGGTCGGCAAGGATATCTTCCTCTACTCCATCAGCATCGACCCCTATAACGACACCCCCGCCACCCTCAAGCGCTATGCCGAAAAGTTCAGCATCGGCCCAGGCTGGACCTTGCTGACCGGCGAACCTGACGATATCGAGCAACTACGCCGCAGCCTGGGGCTGTGGATCGATGGCCTGGAAAACGGCCGCTCCAAAGACCACAACCTGAGCCTCATCATCGGCAACCAGGCCACCGGCCGCTGGATGAAAGCCTCGCCTTTCGAAAGCCCGTACATCCTCGCCGACCGCCTCGGCAACAGCTTGCACAACTGGAAGCAGGCCAGCGCCATGACCAATGACTACGCTCAAGCGCCGCAGATGCGCACACCCAGCAGCGGCGAGCAGATCTTCCGCACCCGTTGCTCTTCCTGCCACACCGTGGGCAACACCGAGCCAGGCCAACCAGGCATAGGTCCCGACCTGCTGGGCGTGACCCGCCAGCGTGACGCCAACTGGCTGGTCCGCTGGCTGAAGGTGCCCGACCAGATGCTGGCCGAAAAAGACCCCTTGGCCATGCTGCTGTTCGAACAATACAACCGCCTGGCCATGCCCAACATGCGCCTGGGCGATGCCGAAGTCAGCGCATTGATAAGCTACCTCGAAGAAGAAACGGCACGCCTGCAGACACCCGTTGCAAATAAGGGAATCCCCTAAAGGCGATTAGCCATCAGTCATCAGGCTGTCATCTCGCTGTCGTATTTTTCGAGCATCACCCAGGGTCGGGAACTATCAGCAGTGATTCGCCGTTCGCTTTCCTCATCCAGCCTTCTGCGACTGCTGATCCTGATGCTCTGTGCAGCGACCCTGGCCTTTCTCTGGGGGCTGCACGTCACGCAGAAAGCCGCCGCTCGCCAGGATGCACTGTCGGCCAAAGCCACCGAGCACCTGAACCTGGCCAACATCGTGGGCGCAAGCCTGCGACAGCTTGTCGACCGCGCCCAGGCGGTGGGTCGTGTTACCCAGGACGATATGAAAGCGCTGCGTCAGGGCAACTTCCGCCTGGCACCCAGCCTGGTAGCAGACCCAGTTTTCAAGCGCTTGAGCCTGTACGACCGACAAGGCCGGCTGCTGTCGGCCAGCCATACCGATGAGGCCGCCGAGTTGCCGGCAGACTGGTTGCGCCAACTGCAACGGCACATTGACCGCTACGGTTTCAAACCTTTCCTGCCAAGCATTCAGCCTGTCAACCAAACCGCTACCCTGCCCACTTGGCGCCTGCCCTTCCTGCTGCCGTTGACCAATTCGACCGGCCGGGAAATCGACAACATTTTGGTGGTGCAACTGGACGTCGGCTACCTGGCGGTGCTGTTCCAGCCTATCGACCTGGGCAACAGTGGCCTGGTGCGTCTGCTGCAGGATGACGGCCTGGAGCGGCTGCGCATCGACAACAGCGGCACGGTGACTGCCGGCGACCTATTGCAGCCCCCGCTGCCGGCGCTAAACACCGAAGCGGGCATGCTGACCCAGTACGTAGCGGGTGATGCCTACCAAAGCGTGTACCGCCATGTACCCGAGCAAGGCTTCAGCGTGGTGGTCAGCCAGCGCCAGGCAGAAATCCTCACACCCTCGACGCTGGCCTATTCCCGGCAATTCTGGTTGAACCTGAGCATGACCCTGATGATCCTGGCCAGCCTGCTATGGACCTTGCGCCTGCTACGCAAGCGCCAGGAGGCATTCGATGCGCTGGAACATGCCCAGCAGGTCAATCAGCAGCTGATCGTGCGCCTGGAGGACGAACACCGGCGCAGCAGCCACGCCGCCGCCACCGACCACCTCAGCGGCCTGCACAACCGTCGCCAGTTCGTCGAAGTGGCCAGCCAGGTGCTGACTCGGCAACGTGGCAAGCGCCGACTGATGGCGATCCTGTTCATCGACATGGACCGTTTCAAGTCGATCAACGATTCGCTCGGACACAAGATTGGTGACCTGCTGCTACAGGCCGTGGCCGGGCGTATCCAGCGCCTGCTGGAGCCCGGCGACGAGGCTTCGCGCTTTGGCGGCGACGAATTCGTGGTGCTGCTGGCCGGCGAGCGCAGCGAGGAGCAGATCAACGCCTGGGTCCACGAACTGGTGCAGAAACTGTCGGCCACCTACGCCCTGGATGGCCAAGAGGTCAACACCAGCCCCAGCGTAGGGGTGAGCATCTGTCCGCGTGATGGCCAGGACATCGACAGCCTGATACGCAGCGCCGATGCGGCAATGTACTCGGCCAAGCAGGCAGGGCGCGCGCAGTATCGCTTTTTCGACCCCTCGCTGAACCTGGCCGATATCCAGGCGTTTACCCTTGAACAGGCGTTCGGCAGTGCCTTGGCCGAACGCCAGTTCGTGCTGCACTACCAGCCGCAGATGCGCCTTGACACCCACCAGGTGCTGGGCTACGAGGCGCTGGTGCGCTGGGACCACCCCGAGTTCGGCCTGCTGTACCCGGACCGCTTCATCGGCCTGGCCGAGCGCAGTGGTTTCATTGTCGAGCTGGGTTGGGAAGTACTGCAGCTGGCCTGTGAAGCCTTGTCGAGCTGGAATGCCCAAGGCCGCAAGACACGGCTGGCCGTCAATGTCTCCGCCCTGCAACTGCGTCAAGCCGACTTCGCTGACCGGCTGCTGAGCAAGTTGCAGCATCATGGCATCGCGCCCCAGCAGCTGGAGCTGGAAATTACCGAAACCACCATTCTCGACCCCGAAGGCACGGCGGTGGCGCACCTGCATACGTTGCGCGGCGCAGGTCTGGGTATCAGTCTGGACGATTTTGGCCGTGGCTACGCCGGCTTTGCCCACCTGCATTCACTGCCCCTGAGCAAGCTGAAGATCGATCGTTCGCTGATCGCGGCGCTGTCCAACAGCCATGACGACAGCCCTATCGTGTCCTCCACCATCATCCTGGCCAAGCGCCTGGGCCTGGAAGTGGTGGCCGAGGGGGTGGAAACCCGTGAACAGGTGGTGTATCTGAAGCTTGCCGGCTGCGATATCGCCCAGGGCTACCACTTCAGCCGGCCACTGTCGCTGCCGCAGCTGTGGGTTTACCCGCCCTTCAACGGTATCGAGGACAAGGCATGCGTGTACTGAGCGCAACGGCAGGCTTGCCGATGGCGTTGGGCAAGGACAGGCAACGCATTTCGGTTTATCGTGTACCGATCACACACCGACACCCGCACCATGACCGATATCGAGCGCTACCTTCGCGCCGCCACCCGTGACAACACCCGGCGCAGCTACCAGGCCGCCATCGAACATTTCGAAAGCCACTGGGGCGGTTTTCTCCCGGCCACTGCCGAGAGTATCGCCCGCTACCTGGCCGATCATGCCGACCAGCATGCCGTCAGCACCCTGCGTCAACGCCTGGCCGCGCTCAGCCAATGGCACGTCGCCCAAGGTTTCCCCGACCCGACCAAGGCACCCTTGGTGCGTCAGGTGCTGCGCGGCATCCGCACCCTGCACCCGACGCCACCCAAACAGGCCGCCCCGCTGTTGCTGCAACACCTGCAAACTGCTGTGACGTGTTTTGAAGAAGAAGCCCGACAAGCCCGCGAGCACCATGATTTGGCAGCCCTGCGCCGGGCTCGCCGTGACAGCGCCTTGCTGTTGCTGGGTTTCTGGCGTGGTTTTCGCGGCGATGAGTTGGCACGCCTGCGCATCGAACACATCCAGGCCGAAGCCGGTGTCGGCATTACGCTTTTCCTGCCACGCAGCAAGGGCGACCGCGAAGCCTTGGGCGTGCAGCACCGCACCCCAGCCCTCAAGGCCTTGTGCCCTGTCACTGCCTACCTGCAATGGCTTGAAGTCGCGGGTATTGCCCACGGGCCGGTGTTCCGCAAACTCGACCGCTGGGGCAACCTTGGTGACAGCGCGCTCAACAGCAACAGCCTGGTCGGCCTGCTGCGGCGCATGCTGGAACGTGCCGGGGTGCCGGCGGCGCTGTATACCGGCCACTCGCTACGGCGTGGCTTCGCCACCTGGGCAACCGCCAATGGTTGGGAACTGAAATCGCTGATGAGCTATGTGGGCTGGAAAGATGCCAAGTCGGCGCTGCGCTACATCGACTCGGCGCAACGCTTTGGCGAACTGGCCGTGCTACCGGCCAGTCAGGTGCAACCGCTTATTCCTTGAAGCTGTGCCTGGCGACACCACCCGTTTCCGGGCGGATGGCATACAGGTCGCCAGCGTCCGGATAATGGTGCAGGTCTTCTGGCATCATGTCGTAACGCGCGGTGCTGATGTACAAGGTGTTCATCCCGGGCCCGCCAAAGCAGCAGCTGGTGGGGCACGGTACTGGCATCAACACCTGGTCGGTCAGGTGCCCGTGGCGGTCGTAGCGCAGCAGGCAACTGCCATGGTACTGGCACACCCACAGCCCGCCTTCGCGGTCCAGCGCCAGGCCATCCGGCCGGCCCAGTTCGGCGGGGGTTTCGGCAAACAGCGTAACAGCGCCCAGCCGGCCTTCGATGAGGTACTCGGCGCGGTAGATCGCACGCGCCGCCGAATCGACGAAGTACACCGTGTGGCCGTCCTGCGACCAGGCAAGGCCGGTGGGCAAGGCCATGTCATCGTGAATCACCTGGTCGCTCAATTGCCAGTCAAAGCGAAAGAGCGCCCCGGTATTGCCACTGGGGGCCTCGTCCATCAGGCCGGTGACGAAGCGTCCCTGCGGGTCGCAGGCGCCATCGTTGAAGCGGAAAGTCGAGCGCGGATGAACCGAAGCCGAATGCTGGCGCACCTTGCGCGTTGGCACATCGAAGATGGCCACGCTGGCATCCTCGGTGAAAATCAGGTTGCCTCGGTCGGTCAGCGCCAGGGCGCCAATGCGCGCGGCAGACTCGTAAAGGCAATCGACTTCGCCATCAGGTGCCAGGCAGTTGATGCGCCCGCCAGAGATATCGACAAAATACAGTACGCCGCTGCGCTCATCCCAGACCAGGCTTTCACCAAGGTCCGCGCGTGCGTTGGCAACTTTGACTGGCACGTAGTTGCATTCCTTGATGCGTCTCCTACGCTCGGCCACCTGGGCCAGGTCGCTGGTCTGCACACGGCCGAGGTCAAGACGATAGCTGACGCCGCTGTCTTTGTTGAAGCGCGTGGCGGTGTACTGGCCATCGCTGTCATTAGTGTGATGGCACAGCGCACCGGCCAGGTGAGTAACGGGCATTTCTGGCTACCTTCAATTCTCCTTTTTTACGATATCAACAAAAAAATCAATGACTTAATATTAAAAGCATGCAACTTTGATATCCCATGGATATCACCGCCGTGTCGCCGCGCTGCAGGAATGCTGGATGATCGAAACACGTTTGCTCAGGCAGTTCATCGCTGTGGCCGAAGAGCTGCACTTTCACAAGGCCGCCCAGCGCCTGCACATGGCGCAGCCACCGCTGAGCCAGGCGATCAACCGGCTTGAAGAAAAGCTCGGCTTTGGCCTGTTTCTGCGTAACAAGCGCGAGGTGCGTCTGACCGCAGCGGGTGCAGCGTTTCTCGACACCGCTTACCGCACGCTTGCCGAACTGGAACAAGGGATCGAGTACGCGCGCAACGTTTCTGCGGGGGTCAGCGGCAAATTGACCATCACGGCCATTTCCATCGCCTATTACGACTCGCTGCTCAACCGCTTGCGCCGCTTTCGGGAAACCTATCCGAACGTGCAACTGACCATCCGCGAGATGCCATCCGCCGCTCAGGCCAAGGCCTTGCTGGCCGGCGAGGCGGATATTGGCTTCATGCGCAGGCTTCCGCTACCAGTCGGCACCCTGGAGGCACGCTTGCTGCTTGACGAGCAGATCGTCATGGCGTTGCCCGCCAGCCATCCCAAGGCACGGCACGAAGTTGTCGACTTGCGCGAGTTTGCCGATGAGGACTTCGTGTTCACCCCGCAAGCGCTGGGCGGGGGCTACCACGCGCAGTTGGTTGCGCTGTGCGAATCGGCCGGGTTCTACCCCAGGATCGTGCAGGAGGCGGCGCAGATCCACACCCTGCTTGGCCTGGTGGCCTGCGGCTTTGGCGTGGCCCTGGTGCCGGAGTCGTTCGTCCGCTCGACCCCGCGCGAACGCGTGCAGTTTTGCCCGATCCAGCCTATCGATGACCAGCCTGCCCCAGGGCTTGGGTTGTACATGAAATGGAGCGCCCAGAATGCTTCGCCAGCGCTGGCCAACTTCATTGCCATGTTCCAGACGCAGCCCTAAGGCCACTTGAACAGTGGTGTTCAGCCTCGCTTCGCGCAGCGCCACAACCGACCAATATCACAAGCCCTGGCCTGCAACAGCTCGGCAGCATTTGCACATGCCTGCTCCAGGGTCATCGGCCCACTGGCCAGTGCAAACGCAGCATCGACCCCATGGGCATACAACTGTTGATACCCCTCCCCCAAGGTACCGGCCAGCACCACCACCGGCACGCCATGGCGCTTGGCAACCCGTGCCACACCCATAGGCGTCTTGCCACGCAATGTCTGGGCATCGAAACGCCCCTCGCCAGTCACCACCAGATCTGCCCCCTGCACCAGGGCGGCAAGGCCAGCCAGCTCAGCCACGACTTCCACCCCTGGACGGAACTGCGCATCCATGAATGCCCGGGCAGCGAAGCCCATGCCACCGGCCGCGCCACAACCAGGGTAATCGCGCACATCCTCGCCCAACAGCAGCGCACAATGGTCGGCAAAGTGCTTCAGCGCGTGGTCCAGCGCCTCCACTTGCTGCGGGTTGGCACCTTTTTGCGGGCCGAAGATGGCCGATGCGCCGTTGGCGCCACACAATGGGTTGTCGACATCCGCCGCGACTTCAAACTGCACCTCGGCCAGGCGCGGGTCGAGGCCGCTGGCGTCGATACGGGCCAGCTTGGACAAGGCCAGGCCGCCCTCTTCCAGTGCTTGCCCGTCAGCATCCAGCAGGCGTAGCCCAAGCGCTCGCAACATACCACTGCCGGCATCGTTGGTGGCGCTGCCGCCAATCGCCAGCACCACACGCAGGGCTCCGGCGGCGAGGGCTGCGGCAATCAGTTCACCGGTACCCCAGGTGCTGCTGCAGCAAGCATCGCGCTGGCCGGTTGGCACCCGTTGCAGGCCACTGGCCTGGGCCATTTCAATGATTGCGGTGCGATCTTGCGGCAACCAGCCCCAGCTGGCCTCGACGCTTTGCCCTAATGGCCCGCGCACGGCCTGGCGGCGCAGTTCACCGTGGCTGGCGGCCAGGATCGCTTCCATGGTGCCTTCGCCACCGTCGGCCATCGGGCACTCGACCAGTTCAGCCTCCGGCCACGCTTCGTTCAGGCCTGCAGCGATGGCGCGGGCGACACCGGCAGCGTCGAGGCTGTCCTTGAACGAGTCGGGGGCAATGACGATCTTCATGGGGTTTCTCCTGTCCTGATGAGCAGCATGCTGACAGGTGGCAGCCAAGGTGACCTCGGTCAAATGCACAAATCGCTGGCCGGGTTGTTTGGGCAGATGCCTTTTTGCCTGTTCTCGCCCAATCGCCGGCAAGTGAACCCTTCAGTCAGCTGGCAACAGCTGCAACCCCAAGTACAAGCTAAGCATCCCTTCCAGGCGCAACGGGTCGACCTCTCCCAGCTCGGCTATCCGCTCCAGTCGATAGCGCAGGCTGTTGCGGTGGATGCCCAGGGCATCGGCACAGGACTGGCTCTGGCCGTCATGGGCACACCAGGCGCGCAGAGTGACGAGTAACTGACCACTGCTGTCCTTGGCGCGGATGCGCTGCAACGGCTCCATCAACTCGTCCAGCGCGTCGTCGTTACGGTGGCGCCACAGCAGCGCCGGCAGCCGGTAGCGCTGCAGGCTGAGCAATCGTTCGGTGGGCAATACCTCGCGGCCATAGGCCAGCAAGTCACGCACCCGGCGGTAACCACGGCGTAACTGCTCCAGACTCTGCGCTGCACTACCCAGGGCCAGTCGCTCAATGTCCCAGCCGTGGCGTTGCAGGCGTTCCAGCAGGCGCAGTTCATCCAGTGCCACGCCGGCCGGGCGGCACCACAGCAACGACTGGCGGGCCGGGCTGACACACCAGCTATCCGGATAACGGCTCATCAACCATGCGGCCAGCGCCTCGGCAGGTGCCCCCGAGGTAATTTCAAACAGGCACGGAATCCGCGGCAGCTGAGGTTTCAAACCCAACTGACGGGCTTCGTCCAGCAAGCGCGGGGCGTTACCGCTGCCGCCGAGCAACAGCGCCAGCAGGTCGTCACAGCGCTGCCTTCGCCATTGCTGGTCAGCCTGTAAATTGCGTTGGGCCAGCAGCATTTCGGCGGTCATGCGTACCAGCTCGCCATAGGTGCGCACCTGCTGCGGGTCACCGGTCAGGCCCAACACACCCATCAGTCGCCCATCAAGCATCAATGGCAGGTTCACCCCAGGCTGCACGCCCTTCAGGCACTTGGCCGCGTCGGTATCCAGCTCCACGATCCGGCCATTGGCCAAAACCAGCTGCGCCCCCTCGTGACGGGTGTTGATGCGCTCCGGTTCACCACTGCCCAGGATCAACCCCTGGCTGTCCATGACATTGACGTTGCAAGGCAAGATGGCCATTGCCCGGTCAACGATATCCTGTGCCAGGTCATGGTCGAGTTCGAACATTGCGTGGTCCTTTAGGTGTTTGGCTTTTGGGCTCGGGCACAGCAGCCTGGGCCAAGCGCTGTGCAAAAGCACAAAGACAGGCTAGCCGCAGTCCCCGAGACTCGTCAGGGCGAGCGCCGAAACAGGCGACGCGGCGAAAACCATAACAACAGAGAACCCGATCATGGCACACAGCCCCGCCCCTGACCAAGGCACGGACACCACCCGTAACGCGCTGTACCGGCGTATCACCCTGCGGCTGATTCCGTTCATTTTCATCTGCTACCTGTTCAACTATCTGGACCGCGTCAACGTCGGCTTTGCCAAGCTGCAAATGCTCGACGCTCTGAAATTCAGCGAAACGGTGTACGGCCTTGGCGCCGGCATCTTCTTCATCGGCTACGTACTGTGCGGCCTGCCAAGCAACCTGGCCCTCAATCGCTTCGGCCCACGGCGCTGGATCGCCCTGATGATGATCGCCTGGGGCAGCCTGTCCACCTGCCTGCTGTTCGTCACCTCCCCTACCGAGTTCTACACCCTGCGCCTGCTCACCGGCGCTGCCGAAGCCGGCTTCTTCCCGGGTGTGGTGCTGTACCTCTCGCGCTGGTTCCCGGCGGCCCGGCGCGGCCGCATCATGGCCCTTTTCATGTCGGCGATCCCGGTATCGGGTCTGCTTGGCGGGCCATTCTCCGGCTGGATCCTCGAACATTTTGCCGCCGGCCAGCACGGCCTGGCCGGCTGGCAGTGGATGTTCCTGATCCAGGGCCTGCCAACCGTGGCCTTGGGCGTACTGGCGGTGTTCCTGCTCAGTGACGGCTACCAGAAAGCCGCCTGGCTGAGCCCGGCTGAACGTCAACTGATCGCTGCCGACCTGCAGGCCGATGCCGCAAGCAAACCGAACACCACCAGCGACAGCGTGCTGGCCGTATTGACCAACCCGCTGATCTGGACCTTCGGCTTCGTCTACTTCTGCATCCAGAGCGGTGTGTACGCGATCAACTTCTGGCTACCCTCGATCATCAAGAGCATGGGCTTCGACAACCCGCTGCTGATCGGCTGGCTCAGCGCCATCCCGTACTTGCTGGCGGGTGTGTTCATGATCCTTTGCGGGCGCTCGGCCGACCTGCACAGCGAGCGCCGCTGGCACCTTGTGGTGCCAATGCTGATGGGCGCCGTCGGCCTGCTGATTGCGGTGAACTTCGCCGGTACCCCGAGCATTGCCATTCTTGGCTTGTCGATCGCCACCATGGGCGCGCTTACCGGCCTGCCGATGTTCTGGCCAATGCCCACCGCGCTGCTCAGTGCCGGAGCTGCCGTGGCAGGTCTGGCGATCATCAATTCGGTAGGCCAGATGGCAGGGTTCCTCAGCCCGTACCTGGTCGGGTTCATCAAGGACCAGACCGGCTCAACCGATGCCGCACTGTATTCGCTCGCGGCGTTGATCGTAGTGGGTAGCCTGGTGGCCTTGCGTGTAACGCGAGCGGGTTCGCTGAGCACTGCGCGGGCGAGTTGAGGCATTCGCGGGCTTGCCCACTCCCACAAGTTTCAAGCCTGTGGGCGGGCAAGCCCGCGAAGAGGCCCACCCAAGCCATACGAAATTCAAACCCTCCACCGATCGTCAGCTCAACGCATCCCCTCCGCGCCCCAGGCGTCAAATGGTTCCAAAGGCCCCTTTGGAGAAACCTCGATGACCCAATACGCCGTGGCACGCTTGGCTCAGCTCGACGAACACCGCCCCCTGCGCGTGCAGGCCGGCAACGAAGAACTCATCCTCATCCGCCAAGGCGATCAGGTACATGCCTACCAGGGCAACTGCCCCCACGCAGGCGCCCCCCTTGATGAAGGCGTGGTTTGCAGTGGCCTGCTGGTCTGTCCTTGGCACAAAGCTGCCTTCGCGGTTGACGACGGGGTGGTCTGTGAGCCACCTGCGCTGGCCGACCTGCGCCGCTACAGGGCGTGGATCAAGGGCGATGAAGTCTGGGTCGATGACCAGCCCCTGCCGGCAACCGAACCGCCCAGGCACAGCGATGCCCGCTGTTTCGTGGTAGTCGGCGCCGGTGCCGCCGGCAGCGCCGCCGTCGCCACCCTGTTGGCTCATGGCTTCGCTGGCCGGTTGGTATGGATCGATCAGGAACGCCAGCCGGCCTACGACCGCACAGCACTGAGCAAATTCGTGATTGCCGGGCAGATGCCGCCCGATGAGGTCCCCGCGCTGCTCGAAGCCGACGCCCTGCGCAAGGGCCAGCTGGAACGCAAGTGCGGCAAGGTGCGCACCCTGAACAGCCAGAAGCGCCAGGTCACCCTCGCCGATGGTCAGCAGATCGATTACCACGCCTGCCTGCTGGCAACCGGCGGTAAAGCACTGCGCCCAGACATTCCCGGTGCCGACTTGCCCGGGGTGTTCACCCTCCGCTCACTGGAAGATGCTGCACAGTTGCTCGATGCAGCCGAGCCTGGCCAGCCGGTGGTCATCGTCGGTGACGGCTTCATCGGCCTGGAGGCAGCCTCGGCATTGCGCAAATATGGCTTGCAGGTGCACGTGGTCACACGCCACGAAGTCCCTCTGGCCCGACAGTTGGGTGAGCGGATCGGGCGCTGCATTCGCGCGCTGCATGAACGAAAAGGGATCACCTTCCACGGCCCTACCGAGGTCGAGCGGATCGAAGGCCAGGACAAGGCCGAAGCGGTGAAACTGGCCAATGGTGAACGGCTGCAGACCCCCTTGGTCCTGCTCGGCACCGGGGTAAAACCCGCCACCGCGTTCCTTCAAGGTGTGCCGCTTGGCGAAGACAAATCGGTGAGGGTCGACGCAGAAATGCGCGCAGCTGACGGTTTGTGGGCCGCAGGTGACATTGCCACGTTCCCGCTCACGGGGCGCCCGGTGCGCATCGAACACTGGCGCCTGGCCCAGCAACACGGGGTTATCGCCGCCGCGAACATGCTTGGCGAACAGCGCCGTTATGCCGATGTACCCTTCTTCTGGACCTACCAGCACGGCCGTACCTATGAAGTGCTGGGTCATGCCAGGGACTGGAACCGGATCGAATTCGTCGGGGAGCCGGAAAAAGGCGATTTCGTTGCCCTGCAGTGTGTGGATGAGCGCGTCGAGGCCGTTATCGCCAAAGGTTATTCCGATGCCATGGCGACACTGTCGCAACGCCTGAAGCGCCCGTTAAGCCTGCAGGAGGCTTTGGCGCTCATTGGCTGAGCGGTGCCTTTCAATGCTTCCCGGTTGTGTGTAAAACAGGCAGGTCAGCCGACTGCACAAGGACCCACGCGCATGATCTACCGCCCCCTCGGCCACAGTGGCCTGCAGGTTTCCGCCCTTACCCTGGGCAGCATGATGTTCGGCGAGCAGACCAGTACCGATGATGCCCTGCGCATCATCGACAAGGCCTGGGACCAAGGCATCAACTTCATCGACACCGCCGACGTGTACAACGCCGGGCGCTCGGAAGAAATCGTCGGTGAAGCCGTGGCGCGCCATCGCCATGACTGGGTGGTCGCCAGCAAGGTCGGCTTCGGCCCGGCCGACGGCCTGCCCAACCGCAGCGGGTTGTCGCGCAAGCACATCTTCAATGCCGTGGATGCCACGCTGACCCGCATGGGCATGGACCACCTGGACATCTACTACCTGCACCGCGAAGACCGCAAGGTACCGCTGGAAGAGACCGTGCAGGCCATTGGCGACTTGCTGCGCCAGGGCAAGATCCGCTACTGGGGGGTGTCCAATTTCCGTGGCTGGCGCATTGCCGAGGTCTGTCATATTGCCGAGCGCCTTGGCGTACCCAAGCCGGTAGTCAGCCAGCCACTGTACAACATCGTCAACCGCCAGGCCGAGCCAGAGCAACTCACTGCTGCGGCCGCGCACGGTCTGGGCGTGGTGCCGTTCAGCCCGCTGGCGCGAGGCGTGCTCAGTGGCAAGTACGCGCCCGGGGCGGTGCCGGACGCTGGCAGCCGTGCCGGGCGCCAGGACAAGCGCATCATGGAGGTGGAGTGGCGCCAGGAATCGCTGGCGATTGCCCGGCAGATCCAGGCCTATGTCGAGGCCAAAGGTGTGGGGATCGTCGAGTTTGCCATTGCCTGGGTATTGAACAACCAGCTGGTGAGTTCCGCTATCGTAGGGCCTCGCACCGAGGAACAGTGGGAGACCTATGGCGGTGCGCTGGCGGTGAAGATCACCGCAGAGGACGAGGCGTTCATTGACTCACTGGTGACGCCGGGGCATGCGTCGACCCCAGGGTTCAATGATGTCGCGCATTATGTGAGTGGGCGGTTGGCACGCAGCTGAGCGTCTTGCTGTACTGGCCTCTTCGCGGGCAATGGGGGCCCGACGCCGGGCTCCCGCCCCCCTTGATCACCGCGGCCCGATGCCTGGCTCATGACAGGACCTTGATGACCAGCAAATGCAGCGGATAGAACAGGTAACCCCAGCGCCCCACTACGGGCACCCGCCATTCATCATGCCGTAACAACAGCACCCCGAGCGGAATCGCCAGAATTGCAGCAGTCAGTGTCAGCACCGTGAACGGCGCCAACAGGTGCTCGCGCAACCAGCTATTGGTCAGATTGCCGCCCGCAGCCAACAGGCAAGGCAACAACCCGGCAACCCCACCTTGCCTGCGCGCCATCAACCAGGCGCCCGGCAGCAACACCCCCGGCAACCCATACATCAGCTGCTCACGCAACAACCAACCCGCCAGCAGGCCGGCGATGCCGAGCACGCGTGCCGATATCAAGGGGTGATGCACACCCCAGGCAACCACCAACCCCAATAACAAGGTCGGCATCACGCTGAATGTGTGCGAGCCACTGTCCAGCCAACGATACGCAGGCTCGGACAGCACCGCGAACATCAGCATCAGCGCCAGGTAGCGCAGGTTGCCACGGGTATACAGCGCCCCCGCACGGACTCGCCCCACATTTACTGCAATCGCCAGGCAGAACAGCGGAAACGCCAGCCGCCCCAACACGAACAGGCTATCGGCCTCGGGCCACAGAAAACGCAAGTGATCGACGACCATGGTCAACATCGCCGTCCATTTGACCAGATCCAGCCCGGCCGAGCGCAAGCGTTAGCGCTCGCGCTCTACGGGGCTGACGCCCAGATAGCGTTCGGTCCACACTGCCAGAGGCAAGGGCGGTTGCTGTTCGATAATGCGCCGCCAGATCAACGCCAGGTCTGCACCACTGAACATCGAACCTGGGCCAGCGCCCTGGAACATCGAAGGCACATCGACAATCCAGCGCCCCTGGTTGTCACGGTGGGCCATGTTGAAACGGAAGGTGTAGTTGCCTGGAATACCCATACGCAGGTCGGTAACCACCAGCGCATCACCGATCTGGTCGTATCGCAGCCAGTCATCGGTGAACCAGCGCAACCGCTGGTGCAGGGGATCATCGCTCAGCGCTTGGGCAAGCTGCAGGTTACGTGACAAGCGTTGCATCTCGGGCGCTTGCCGGTCGAATGCACTGCTGATGCCTTCGTAGTAATCCCCTTCCGCAGTCTTGGCCAGCACCCGCCAGACCAGGCTGTTGAACGCGATCGGCACGGCGCGGACCTCGTTGGTAGCGATACCGCGCTGGTGCAGCGCCGCCTCGAAGCGCTGCTCGGCTGCCATGCGCCCGGCAAGGCCAAACCCCAGGTAAGCGGTACTGAATACCAGCGCCAGGGTCAATAGGCGTTTAGCCCTGGCAGTCACGCCCTTGGCGATGGCGTAGATGACCGCCAGCAGCAGTGGCACGGTATAGACCGGGTCGATGATGAACACCGCCGCCCAGCTTTGCGGGGTGCCTTGCAGTGGCCAGAACAGCTGCGTGCCGTAAACCGTAAAGGCGTCCAGCAACGGGTGGGTAACCAGTACCAGCCAGAATGCGAGGAACAGCCGTGGCAAGGTATAGCCCTTGCCAGGCCAGCATTTGTTGACCAGCCAGGCCAGCAGCAAGGCCAGCCCTGTTAGCACGAACAGCGAGTGGGAAAAACCACGGTGGTAGGTCATCTGCGACACCGGGTCGGCGTAGCGAATGATCACATCCAGGTCCGGCAACGTGCCCAGTGCTGCACCATACAGCAGCGAGCGGCGGCCCTGGATGCGCCCGAGCACGGTCCCTTGCAGCGCCGCGCCGAGTACGGCTTGGGTGATGGAGTCCAAGGGGGGATTCCTGAAAGAGTCGTTTCCGCAAGCTACCCTCATACACCCCTGATGCGCAATTCTCCTGGATGGCTTAGAACAGCTGCCAGGTGTACACCAGCGTCAGACGGTTCTCGTCGATATCACTGCGGTAGTTGGAGCGCGCCATGGCGTTTCTCACCCGTATCCCCAAGCCTTTCAGCGCCCCGCTCTGCACCGCATAGCCGATATCCAGATCACGCTCGCGATCACGCCCTTCGTAACCCAGCCCGGTATCGACATTGTTACCGGTTATGTAGCGCACGGTCGCTGTCAGGCCCGGCACGCCCATGGCGGCGAAGTTGTAGTCGTAACGCACCTGGTACGAGCGCTCGTCGGTGTAGGCAAACTCATAGGTCGGCACTTCGTTGCCCAGCGGCGAGATGTTAGCGAATACCCGTGGGAACGGGCTATCGCCATAAATGCCCTGGTAGCCGGCATGGAAGCTGTGCCCGCCATGCCGGGCAGTGAACAGCGAGAAGAACGCCTGGTTGTCGATGTTGCCCAGCAGCGCATCGCCTTCCTCGCGCGCGGTGAAATAACCCAGGTTGGCGCTGAGTACCCAGTCCCCGACCGGTTTGCTGTGTTTCAGGCCAACAAAGCCCTGTTGGTAGATGTCCTCCAGCTGACCGTACCAAAGGCTGAGGCTGCTCTGGTTGGCATTGAACGCATAGTCCCCACCCACATAGTTGAACGCGTCGCTTTCGGCCTGCCGCATCGGCACATGGCCAAGCATCGCGTTCATCTTGCCGTCACCACCTTCGTTGCGCAGGTGGGTGCTTTTCAAGTGCCCGGCCTGCATGGTCAGGCCGTCGATTTCCGACGAACTCAAACTCACGCCCTGATAGGTGGGTGGCAACAGGCGAATATCACTGAAGGTCAGCACCGGCAGGTTCGGTTGCAGTTCACCTGCACGCAGTTCGGTTTTTGATATCCGGGCCTTGAAGGTCGGCGCCAGGCGGCTGTACTCATCGGCAGCACGGCCGTCGCCATGCACCGGCAACAGGCCGGTATTGGCGCGGTCTGGACTGCTGTCCAGCTTGATCCCCAGCAAGCCCAGGGCGTCCACGCCAAAGCCGACCGGGCCCGGGGTGTAGCCACTTTTGAAGTCGAGGATGAAACCCTGGGCCCACTCCTCGGCCTTGGACTGTTTGTTGGCCCCGACAATGTCGGAGAAATCGCGGCTGAAGTAGTAGTTACGGGCACTCAGGGTGGCCTTCGAATCCTCGAAGAAGCCGCCTTCGGCAGCCAGCAGTGGCTGGCTGAGCAATGTCAGGCCCAGGGCAACGCAAGGGGTGTGGTTCATTCCGAAGCTCTCTTGATCTTGTTTTTATGGGTACAGCGTTGGAAACACGGCAGTTCATGGTGTACGGCGCAGCACCTCCCGGGCACGTGGTTGGCGCAGCCTTAGCAGCGCGTGGGCCAGCAGGCCGAACAGCAGCCCCCAGAACGCTGCCGACAGGCCCAGGAAAGCCACCCCCGAAGCGGTGACCAGGAAGGTGAACAGCCCGGCATCGCGCTCGGCCGGCTCTGCCAGGCTGCGGACCAAGGCTTCGCTGATGGCGCCATACAGGGCCAAACCGGCCAGGGCAGCGATCAGTACGGCGGGAAAGGCGGCGAACAGCGACATCAAGGTGGCCCCGGCAATGCCCAGTAGCAGGTACAACGCACTGCCAGCCACCGCTGCCACATAACGCCGTTGCGGGTTTTCATGGGCCTCATGGCCGGTGCACAGGCTGGCGGTAACCGCCGCCAGGTTCAGCCCGTGGCAACCGAACGGCGCCAGTAGCGCCCCAGCCAGGGCACTGGCGCTGATCAGCGGGCTGGCCGGCGTGGGATAGCCAGCGTTGCGCAGTACCGCCATACCCGGCATGAATTGCCCGGTCAGCGCCACCAGCACCATCGGCAGCGCCAGGCTGAATACCGCCGACAGGCTGAACTGGGGGGCGACCCACTGGGGTGAGGCCAATTCCAGCACCAGTGCCTCGCTGCGCAACGTACCGCTGACCACGGTCACCAGCATGCCTACGCCCAGCACCGCAGCCACGGCATAGCGCGGCTGCACCCGGCGCATCAGCACATAGGTGACGAACATCGCCAGTACCAGCAGCGGTTGCACCGGCAAGGCGCGGAACACTTCGCTGCCAAAGCTGAACAGGATCCCGGCCTGCATACCGGCAGCGATAGAGCCCGGCAGGCGCGCGATGATGCGGTCGAAGGCCCCGCTGATGCCGATCAGCAGCAGGACCAGGTTGGCCACCAGGTAGGCACCCACAGCCTGTTCCAGGCCCAGTTGCGGCAAGGCGGTGACCAACAGGGCCGACCCCGGGATCGACCAGGCGATCACTACCGGCACGCGGTAGCGCAGGCTGAGCAGCGCACCGAGCACCGCACTGCCCATGGACACGGCCCAGACCCAGGACGACAACTGCTGGTGCGACAGGCCGGCCGCTTCGGCGGCGTGGAAAATGATCACCAACGGGCCGGCGTAGGAGATCGTCGTGGCAATGCAGCCGGCGACAATGGCCGACACAGAACAGTCCTTGATCAGCGTTTTCATGAAGCGTCTCGCAAGGCAGCGGCCGGCCTTTGTGGCGGGCTCTTGTTTGGGGGTTGTCTGCTTCGCGGGCATGCCCGCTCCAACAACGACTGCACAGGCTTCACCTGTGGGAGCGGGCATGCCCGCGAAACAGCCCACGCGGTGGATCAGGCCTCCTGCAAAGCCCGCGGCCGCCCGCTGCGCTGCTCATCGGTACCGCCCTGGGCCTGCTGCAACTGGAAGTCGAACTTCAACTCGGCATGCCGACCATCCGGCCCTTCGACGAACACCACCTCCCCGACCAGCCCATCCCGTGTGGCATAGGCAAAGTCATCCCAAAGGTACTTGTCCCCCGACAGGTTTATCTGCGTGGTCAGGTGCCGGTACCCTGGCGCCGAGATGAAGAAGTGCACGTGCGCCGGGCGCTGGCCATGACGGCCCAGCAGGTCCAGGCATTCCTGGGTTGGCCCCTGCGGGTCGCAGCCATAGCCCGATGGCACGATGGAGCGCGCGCGGTACCGCCCCTGGGCATCGGTAACGATGCGCCGACGCAGGTTGTACGCCGACTGGCTTTGGTCGAAGAACGAATAGGTACCACGGGTATTGGCATGCCACAGGTCGACCGTGGCACCCGGCAGCGGGTGTCCGTGCGGGTCCAGCACCTGGCCTTCCAGGAACATCACCGTGGCGACGCCCTCCTCGCTGCCGTCGTCCATGCGCACTTCACCTTGGGCAATCGGTGCGCCAGCCACGTACAACGGGCCTTCGATGGTGCGTGGGGTACCGCCAACGCGTCCTGCCGCCTGGTCCTTGGCATCCTGCAGCAGGTCGAGGAAGTGCTCGATGCCCAGCCCCGCCACCAGCAGCCCGGCTTCGCCGCGACCGCCCAGGCGGTTGAGGTAATCGACGGCGTGCCAGAACTCGTCTTCGCTGATGTCCAGGTCTTCGATCAGTCGCGCGGTATCCTGTAGCAGGCGCTGCACGATGCGTTTGAGGCGGGGGTTGCCGGCCGCATTACCAAAACCTGCGGCCTGCTCGAAGAACTGCTGTACCTCGGCAGTATGGGAAATGTTCACGGTCATGGGGGTTACCTCGTCTTGTTCTGTTCGGTTCAGGCCTGCGCCGCCAGGGCCTGGGCGTGGCGCCGACCACTGGCCAGGTGCACGGCCATGGCCAGCGCAGCGATGGCGCCAGGGATGGCAAAGGCGATGAAATTGAGTTGCAGTGGCAGGTTGATGCCCATCAGCGCACCGCCCAGCAGCGGGCCGACGATGGCGCCATTACGGCCAATGCCCGAGGCCCAGCCCAGGCCGGTAGAGCGCACCGACAGGCCGTACATCTGGGCAGCGCCGGCGTACAGCAGAATCTGCGTACCAATGGTGGTGGCGCCGGCGATGAAGATCAGCAGGTACAGCACCGGCATCGGGCTGTTCAACCCCAGCAGGCTGATCGACAGTGCGGCGGCAATGAAGAACGCCACCTTCACCTTGACCAGGTTGTAGCGGTCACCCAGCCAGCCGCCGAGGATCGCCCCGGCCATGCCGCCAAAGTTCAGTGCCAGCAGGAACGACAGGCTTGAGCCCAGGCTGTAGCCGGCGTTGGCCATCAGTTTTGGCAGCCAGGAACTCAGTGCGTAGACCATCAGCAGGCAGCAGAAGAACGCAACCCAGAGCGCCAGGGTGCGAATCGCCAGGCCATTGCGGAACAGTTCCAGCACCGAAGCGCCGCTGCCTTTGCGGTCGGTTGCCTGAAGCATGTCATCGGCCTGGACATCGCAGTCCGGGTCCAGCCGTTTGAGCAGCGTGCGTGCTTCCTCGACACGGCCTTGGCGCACCAGGAAGCCGATGGATTCAGGCAGGTAGTAGAGAATCACCGGTAACAGCAGCAGTGGCACCGCTGCGGCGAAGAACATCGACTCCCAGCCAAAACGCGGCAGCATGAAGATGCCGACACCTGCCGACAGCATGCCGCCCAGCGAATAGCCACTGAACATGATCGCCACCAGCGTGCTGCGCAGGCGCTTGGGCGCGTATTCGTTCATCAGTGCCACGGCGTTGGGCATCAGGCCGCCACAGCCCAGGCCGGCGATGAAGCGGTAGATGCCAAACTCGCTCGGGCTGCTGGCGAAGCCATTGAGGATGGTCGCCCCCGAGAACAAGGCAAAACAGATGGCAATGCCCTTCTTGCGCCCGATGCGGTCGGCCAGGCTGCCGAAGACCAGGGCGCCGAACATCATGCCGAACAGCGCATAGCTGCCCAACGCGCCGGCCTGCAACGGGGTCAGGCCCCACTCTTTCATGATGACCGGCAGTACCACACCGTAGATGAACAGGTCATAGCCGTCGAAAATCAGCAGCAGGCCGCACCAGGCCATGACCATCCAGTGAAACGAGGTAAAGCGCGCATTGTCGATGATCGGGTGTACGTCAAGTGTTCGCATGGCATCTGTCGCTCTTGTTTTTGTTGTGGAAGAAAGCTTTTGCCTTGAGGTTGCAGTTCAGCCGAGGTCGCCGCCCCCTACCGGGAGGGTCACGCCGGTGATGTACGAGGCTTCGTCGGAAGCGAGGAACAGAATGGCCCCCACCTGCTCGTCGATGCTGCCGTAACGGTGCATCAGGCTGCTGCCCAGGGTCTGGTCGACGATCTGCTGGTACCAGCGCTTCTCCTGCTCGGTTTGCTCGGCACTGTTGCGCGGTACCCGCCGGGGCGGCGCTTCAGTGCCGCCTGGCGCGGTGGCGTTGACACGGATGCCCCGGCCGGCGGTTTCGAAGGCCAGGCAGGCAGTGAGCGCGTTGACGCCTCCCTTGGCTGCGCCGTAAGGCACACGGTTGACGCCGCGGGTAGCGATGGAGGAGACATTGACGATGGCGCCACTGCCACGTTCGAGCATGTACGGCAGCGCGGCGTGGCAGCACCACAGGGTGGGGAACAGCGAACGGCGCACTTCGGCCTCGATCTGCTCGACATCGTAGTGCTCGAAGGGCTTGGCCCAAATGGTCCCACCTACGTTGTTGACCAGAATGTCGAGGCGCCCAAAGGCGTCCACCGCGCTGGCCATGACCCGGGCGCAGTCGGTGTGTTGCTCCAGGTCGGCGGTGAGGGTAAGCATGCCTTCACCCGCCAGCTCGTGGACCAGTTCGGAACGGTCTACGGCCACCACTTGCGCACCTTCGGCCTTCAGCCGCCAGCACACGCCCCGGCCGATGCCTTGGGCGGCACCGGTGACCAGGGCGACCTTGCCTTGGAATCTGTTGTTCATATGCAAATCTCCAGTTCGCGAGAGACCCTGTGGCTGCAACTGTCTTGCTCAAAGCCTGAAAGGCTGCGCGATCACTGTGGGAGCGGGCTTGCCCGCGAACACGGGCGAAGCCCGTGCCATCCACCGCGCAACCTGCTTCGCGGGCTCGCCCGCTCCCACAGGGTCGGCGTATTGCTTTGAATCAGAGGGGCTGTCAGGCCGCAGCCGCAAACTTCTCGTAGTAGAAGTTGGCCGGGGTAATGCCTTGTTCGCGCACGTACTGGCTGACCGCTTCCACCATGGGTGGCGGCCCGCACAGGTATACGTCCACATCGCCGTCATTGAGGTGGCGTGGCTCGATGTGCTGGGTGACATAGCCCTTCTGCGGGTACTGGCTGTCCGGGTTGGCGACGCAGGCGCTGTAGGTGAAGTTGGGGATACGTGCCGCCAGCGCTTGCAGGCTATCGAGTTCGACCAGGTCGAAGTCGTTGGTCACGCCATAGATCAGGTGCAGCGGGTGTTCACTGCCTTGCTCGGCGATCTTCTCCAGCATCGCGGTGAACGGTGCCAGCCCGGTACCACCCGCGAGCAGCAACAGCGGGCGCTGGATCGGCCGCAGGTAGAAGCTGCCCAACGGCCCGGCCAGGCTCAGGCTGTCGCCGGCTTTGGCAAGGTTGGTCAGGAAGCTGCTCATCAGCCCACCCGGTACGTTGCGGATCAGGAAGCTGACTTCACCGTCCTTCTGCAGCGAGCTGAACGAGTAGGCCCGGCTCTGCTCGCTGCCTGGCACCTTGAGGTTGACGTACTGCCCCGGCAGGAAGGCCAGACGGCTCAGGGCCTCACCCTTGATCGACAGGGCAATGGTGCTGACCGAGAGTTGGCGCACATCGCTGATGGCGGCCTCGAAAGTGGCCTGCTCGGTCTTGCACAGCTGCGACGAAGCCGGGATGCGGATGACGCAGTCGCTTTCGGCGCGCATCTGGCACGTCAGCACGTAGCCTTCGGCGATTTCATCTTCGCTCAAGGCGTCTTCGATGAAGTTGTCGCCAAGGTCATAACGACCGGACTCAGCCTTGCACTTGCAGGTACCGCAAGCACCGTCGCGGCAGTCCAGAGGGATGTTCATACCCTGGCGGTAAGCGGCGTCGGCCACGGTTTCCTGACCGGTGGCTTCAATGAAACGGGTAACCCCGTCTTCGAAATTCAGTGCGATCTGGTAGCTCATGTTGCACCTCGCGGGCGAGCCAGGCCACGGCGCGTCACAAGACGCACCGGGCAATGCTCGCAAAACCCAGTATCAGATGTGGTAGATGTCGATGACCTGGCGGACGTAGTCGTTTTTCAGCACCACCTTCTTGGCCTTGATCAGCGGCTGCTCGCCGCGCAGGTCGAGGGTGTAGAAGCTGGTGCCGAAGTAACTGTCGGTGGTCTTGTAGCGGAAGCTCAGGGTGTGCCAGTTGAAGCGCACCTGGCAGCTGCCCTCGCCCTGCTCGACGATCTCGATGTTGCTGATGTTGTGCGAAGTGCGGGTGTCGGGCACGGTCGCACTGGAGCGCTCGGTCTTGATGCGGAACACGCGGTCTTCCAGGCCGCCACGGTTGCCGTACCAGATCAGCGAGATTTCGCTTTGTGGGTCTTCGGTGAGGGTATCGTCATCGTCCCAGCTCGGCATCCAGAAGCTGGCATCGCTGGCGTACAGTTCCAGCCACTGGTCCCACTGGGCATCGTCCAGATAGCGCGCTTCGCGGTAGAGAAAGTCGCGCACGGTTTCATACAGGCTCATTGCACGGCCTCCACGGGGATCAGCTGCTGTTCGTCCTTGAGGGCCTGAATCATGGTGTCCTGCCAGTACTTGTGCTGCAGCACGAACAGGCCTTCGTCCTCGGTGCGCACGCCCGACAGCAGGGGTTCGAGTTCAATCTCCCTGGCCGCCTCATCGGCACCTTCGACCCAGTGTTTGGCGCCGCGAGACATGTCGTTCCAGCCGGTACCGCCGCCGTAGCCGGTCTGGCACGAGCGGAATTCTTCCAGGTCGTCCGGGGTGGCCATGCCGCTGACGTTGAAGAAGTCTTCGTACTGGCGAATACGCTTGGCACGGGCATCGGCGCTCTCGCCTTTCGGCGCGATGCAGTAGATGGTGATTTCGGTCTTGTTCACCGAAATCGGCCGGGCGACGCGGATCTGCGAGCTGAACTGGTCCATCAGGTACACGTTGGGGTACAGGCACAGGTTGCGCGAATTTTCGATCATCCAGTCGGCGCGCGCCTGGCCGAAATCGGCCGCCAGCTGCTCGCGGCGCTCGTAGGCCGGGCGGTCTTCGGGGTTGGCCCAGCGCGTCCACAGCAGCAGGTGGCCGTGGTCGAAGGAATAGAAACCGCCGCCCTGTTTGGCCCAGGCACCAGCGCTCATGGTCTTGATCTCGTCACCCGCCTCGCGCTGCTTGCGCTGGTTCTGGGTGGCAGCGTAGTTCCAGTGCACGGAGCTTACGTGGTAGCCGTCAGCACCGTTTTCGGCGGTGAGTTTCCAGTTGCCTTCGTAGATGTACGAGCTGGCACCGCGCAGCACTTCCAGGCCTTCAGGCGACTGATCGACGATCATGTCGATGATCTTCGCCGACTCGCCCAAGTGCTCGACCAGCGGCTTCACATCGGCGTTCAGGCTGCCGAACAAGAAGCCCCGGTACGACTCGAAGCGTGCCACCTTGGTCAGGTCGTGGGAGCCGTCGCAGTTGAAGCTGTCGGGGTAGCCGGCGTTGCTGGGGTCTTTCACCTTCAGCAGTTTGCCGCTGTTGTTGAACGTCCAGCCGTGGAACGGGCAGGTATAGCTGGAACGGTTGCCGCGCTTGTGCCGGCACAGCATGGCACCGCGGTGGCTGCAGGCGTTGAGGAAGGCATTGAGCTCACCGTCCTTGTTGCGCGCGATGAAAATCGGCTGGCGCCCCATGGTCAGGGTGAGGAAGTCATTCTTCTCGGGGATCTGGCTTTCGTGGGCCAGGTAGATCCAGTTGCCCTCGAAGATGTGCTTCATCTCCAGGTCGAACAGGCGTGGGTCGGTGAACATCTCCCGCTTGCAGCGGTAGATGCCCTTTTCACGGTCGTCCTCGAGCAAGGCATTGAGGTAGTCGAATCCCAGGGACATGGCCAGGGTCTCCCTTGTTATTGTTTAGACCTGGTCAGGTTAGAGGCTGGGATTGGGTCGCAATATCCGGTTTGTGCGGGGTGCTATCCGTTTTGTGCAGGTTGAGGTGACAGGTTCAAGCGTCTCTTCGCGGGCGTACCCGCGAGAGACCAGTACGGTTCATCGCCGGTTGCGCAAGGTTTCGGACGGCAATTCGCCAAACTGCTGCCGATACACCTCGGAAAAACGCCCGAGGTGGAGGAAGCCATAATCCATGGCCAGTTCGGTCACGCTACGTACCGAGCAACTGGCATCAGCCAGGCAGGCACGCACCTGTTCCAGCTTGCGTTGTCGCACGTACTGCTTGGGTGTGGTCTGTAGGTGCCGGTCGAACAGCGCATACAACGAGCGCAGGCTCATGCACGCCTGCTCCGCCAGCGCCTCCGCTGTCAGCTCGAACTTAAGGTTGCGGTCGATGTAGTCGATGATCCGCTCCAGGCTTGCACCCGGTGAGCTGAGGCTCTCGCGGCGGATGTTGGTGCTCATCAGGGTCAGCAGCTTGCTGGCGACAATCTGGCTGTAATGGCCCTGCACTCTTGGCAGCGAATCGCTCACTTCCGCCTCATGACAAACCATGGCCAGCAGGTTCACGAAGCCATCCAGCTCCTCCAGCCGGTAATGATTGCGCAAGAACCGCACGCCCCCATCAGGCCGCTGCCAGCGCTGTTCATCGCAGATCGAGTCCAGCAGCCGGGTCGGCACCTTGAGGATGAACTTCTCGCAGTCTTCCGAGTAAGTCAGGTCAACCGGGTCGTCCGGGTTGATCAGCAGCAATTCGCCCGGCACCAGGTGCTGCTCGCGCTTGTGCCCGCGCCACAGGCAGTTGCCATTGAGCAAGACTTGCAGGTGGTAGATGGTTTCCAGCGCGGGCGACGTCACGCGAACACTGCCGCCATAGCTGATACGGCACAGGTCGAGCTCGGCGAACTTGCGATGGCTGAGGCTGGCCTGGGGGTGGGTGGTGCGGGACAGACCGATGCAATGCTGGCCTACATGCTGGTTCACATAATCGGACACAGCATAAGGGTCGGCGTGGTGAAACACGCTACTGCGCTCGCTCAGCAGGCGGCTTTCCATAGGCAAGGCACTCGGTATCGTTATTGTTCTGGTCGCCGCGCCCTACCGCCTTGTCGGCTGTGGTTGCGGTCATCACGGTCATTCTATCGGGCTGGCAGCGCGTCGCAGGGGCAGGCGACAGCCGGCGGATAGGGGACACTACAGCAAAAAGGCGGGGGTTGGGCAATGCAACGATGGGATTGGCTGGGCGGATAGCGGACAGGTCCGGCGCCATGCGTGTTCGTTTATCGAACAGTACTTTAGGTACTCGCGTGGCCTGCACATGGCGTCCGTCCAAAGCGCTCCTGCAACGACCGTCATTCACTGCACCGGCAGGAAGTTCATCAGCAACAGGCTCTGCGCGTAATTCAAGCCTATGCGCCGATAACGCTCATCCAGCAACTCGGCCAGCAAGTCCAGCCGCGCGACGATCTTGCCGAACTCCACGGCAAAACTCAGGTTGGTGCCCTCCTCCGAGATCTCGTTCGAGAACAGCAGCAACACCCCATTGGCATCTTGCCGCTGGCTGAGCATCCATGTTGCCTTCTCGATATTGCGCGCGGCGTTGTTGACGAACAGCGGGTCGATGGTATCGGTCATGTAGAACTCGGTACGCCCACCGTGCGCGGTGATCAGCATGCTGCCAATGGCGTAGATGAAGGCTCCGACGCGGTCCCCGCGAAACTCGGGGCTCAGGGCGTAGCTCAAGGCTGCAAGGTCACGGCGGTTGCCCAGTTGCGGCAGCGGCCGGCGCTGTTCGATGGCGATGCGGATCTGTCGCTCGGCGGTGGCGGCGTCAAGGTAGCCAGACACTTTCCACTGGCTGGGGTTGCGCAGGTACAGCTTGTTCATCAGCAGGTACAGGCTTTGCAGGTTGTCGCGCATCGACAGCGTGGCCAGGCGGTCGACGCTGGTCTGGAACAGCTCGCTGGGTTTGCCGTTGCCGAGCTGGTTGACCATGTCACGGCCCTGCTGCTGCGTGCAGGCGCACAGGCATGCCAGGGCACCTGTCAGTAGCAGGCGGGGGAGGAAATTCGGGTAGCTTGCAACCATCGGCACCGGGTCGATATTCGGCGGCTGCGCCGGGAGTCAGCGCGGCCTGGCCAAGCATAGAGCCCGAAAATGGGAAAAAGTGCGGTGGCTGGAGAGAATGGAAACCTGTGGCGGCCTCTTCGCGGGTGAACCCGCTCCCACAAGAAGGGACTCGCCCGCGAAGAGGCTAGGCGCGACGAACCCGGATCACATGGCGTGGCGCAACATCTCCACCACCTGCGCATGCAGCGCAGGGTCCCCACAGGCCACCACGCAGCCGCCATCCTGCGCCGAACTGCCATCCCACGCCGTGATGACGCCACCCGCCCCTTCGATGATCGGCATCAGCGCCTGTACGTCATACGGCTGAAGGCTCGCTTCGACAATCACGTCAACAAAACCCGACGCCAGCATGCAGTAGGCATAGCAATCACCGCCATAACGCATCAACCGCGCCTTGCCGGCGACCGCTTCGAATGCCGCCTTGCGCTCGGCGGTGTCGAACATGTCCGGCGTGGTGCACATCAGCGTGGCGGCAGCCAGGTCGGTGCAGGCACGCGTCTTCAGCGGCGTGCCACTGCGCCAGGCGCCTGCCGGGGTACCCACGAAACGTTCGCCGGTGAACGGCTGGTTCATCACGCCCAGCACCGGGCGGGTGCCGTCATTCAGGGCAATCAGGGTGCCCCACAGTGGCAGGCCGGTAATGAACGCCCGGGTGCCGTCGATCGGGTCCAGCACCCAGGTCAGCGGGCTGCTGCCCACTGCAACGCCAGCCTCTTCACCGAGAATGCCATGTTCGGGATACCGAGCCTGGATCAACTCACGCATGGCATCCTCGGCGGCCTTGTCGGCCACGGTCACCGGGTCGTACAGGCGCCCGCCCTTGTCCTCGACATCCAGGCTGGCGCGGAAGTACGGCGCGATCGCTGCAGCGGCAGCATCGGCCAATTGCTCGGCAAAGGCGCGATACTCAACGATCTGTTCAGCACTCAGGGACATGGGGCGGGCCTCGTGACAATGATGGGGCACGCATCATACCCGACACATCGCCCCGGTGTACGTTGCGGCAGTCTAGACTGAACATGACCAGATCACCGGGGGGCTGCCACACGTGGAGGTGTGCGATGAGCCAGTTCAAACGTCTGTTCGTCATGCTCGGCCCGCAAATGCGTCATACGCCTGCGCTGCAACGCGCTGCGGCGTTGGCGGAATCCAGCGGTGCCCTGCTGGATATCAATGTGTTCGTCGACGACGTCGACACCTTTGGCTTGATGAGCGATGGCCGTGAGCGTGAGCGGCTGCTCAGCGACAACCGCCAATGGCTGGCGGATGAGGCCGAACAGCTGAGCGATGCCGGCCTGGACGTGTCCACCGAGCTGTTGTTGACCCGCGACCCGCTGGGCAGCGTACTAGAGCGGGTCGAACGGCTGGGCTGCGATCTGCTGGTCAAGGACGTACAGCACGAACCCGTACTCAAACGCCTGCTGGTCACGCCGCTGGACTGGCAATTGCTCAAGGACAGCCCGGTCGCCGTGCATCTGGTCAGCGACATTCGCCTGCCCCTGCCACGGCAGATCGCTGCCGCGGTGGACCTGAACAGCCACGGCGCTGGTGAACACCTGGACGAGCAAGTCATCCACTGCGCCCATGACCTGGCCCTGCAGTGCAACGCCGAGCTGCACCTGCTGCATGTGTGCGATGCGGCCAAGACCCACATCGCCGACTTCGGTGCCGGTGCGGTCACCATGCCCGGCTTCGATGGCAGCGTGCGTACCGCGCAGCGGGCGGCGTTCAACCGCCTGGGCGACCATCACCAGATTCCGCTGGAGCGCCGGCACTTCCTCGAAGGGGCTGCGACCAGGGCAATTGCCCAGTTCGTCGGCCACAACCGGGTGGACGTGATAGTCATGGGCAGCCATCGGCATGACGCCATGCAGACATTCCTGGGCGGGACAACGGCGCATGTGCTGGAACACCCGCTGTGCAATGTGTTGGCGATCAAGGCGATTCGCTGAGCTTCATCAGCCTGACCAGGGGCCAGGCTAGGACGACCTTGTACTGCGAAGAGGCAATTCCACCCACAGAGCAGCTCCTGACCTATCGGTCCCTTCGCAGCACAAGGTTGCTCCTGCAGGCACTACTGTGACCGTAACTTCTTCCCCCTTGGTTTCTGGTACACCAGTGCCACTCAAAACTAATGCATTTGATAATGATTCGTAGTATGTTCGCGGCATCTCCCGACCCAGCCTCTTAGCGCCCTATTCAAGGACCGTACCGTCGATGCGCCGCACGTTCGTTTCGCTTTGTGTGCTTCATGCTGTCTCCCCGCTGGCCTTTGCCGAGCCTGAACCGCTCAGCGACCCTAACCAGATCGAACTCCAGGCCCTGAGCATCACCAGTACTGCCGACAGCGAACGCGCCGACGGCCCGGTCGAAGGCTACAAGGCCACCCGCTCGGCCAGTGCCACCCGCACCGACACGGCGCTGCACGAAACCCCGCAATCGGTCAGCGTGGTACCCAAGGATGTGCTGGTAGACACGGGCGCCACGCGCCTGCAGGACGGCCTGGACTACGCCGGTGGTGTCGGCCGCGCCAACAACTTCGGCGGCCAGGGCCTGACAACCTTCACCGTGCGTGGCTTCACGACCGGCGAGTTCTATCGCAACGGCTTTCCGATCAACCGCGGCTACCCCAACGCCCCGGATGCCAACACCGTCGAGCGCCTGGAGGTCATCCGTGGCCCGGCCAGCAGCCTGTACGGCCGTGGCGACCCTGGCGGTACGTTCAACGTGGTCAGCAAGCAGCCGTTGCCTGAGTCCAAGGTCACCCTTGGCAGCCAGTTCGACGACCAAGGCATGCACCGTGCGACCCTCGATGCCACCGGGCCGCTGAGCCAGGACGGCTCGCTGGCCTACCGTCTGAACATACTGGGTGAAGGTGGCGACAGCTTCCGCGACGATGTCGAAAGCGAACGCTACGATGTCGCCCCGGTCATCAGCTGGCAGGTCAATGACGCCACGAAGATCACCTTCGAAGGCGATTTCATGCGCAACAACCACCCCCTCGATCGCGGCCTGACCCGCTACCCCACCCAGACCGGCAGCGCCTCGCGCGATACCTATATCTGGGAAAAAGGCAGCGACAACCTGCTGCACAACGACAACAACATGGCGCAGCTGCGTTTCGAGCACCAGCTCAACGACAACTGGACGCTGGGCGGTGGATTCCAGTACCTCGATGGCTCGCTCAAGGGTAATGCAGTCGAGGGGAGCAATTTACTGGCAGACGGCCGCACCCTGCAGCGGAACTTCAACTACCGCAAGCTGGAATGGACCGACCGTGACTGGCAATTGAACCTGACCGGGCATTTCGATACCGGTACGCTCAGCCACACCCTGCTGACAGGCATCGAGTACGAGAACTATCACTACAGCTCCATCATCCGACGTTCCAGCGCGTCCTACCCGATCGACATCTACGACCCGGTACTCGGCCAACCGAGACCGGCGCTGGCTGCGGACCCAACGACCTGGGACAGTGAGAACCTGCAGACCTGGGCCTTCTTCATCCAGGATCAGGTGGCGCTGACCGAGCGTCTGAAGGCGTTGGCTGGTGTACGCTTCGAGCGCTTCGAGCACGATTACGACGATAAGCGACCTGCCAATCGGGACTTCAGCAAGGGCGAAAACGGCGTCACGCCACGCTTTGGCCTGATCTACGACCTGACTGACACCGTGGCGGTCTATGCCAATACTGCGCGCTCGTTCAAGCCCAACACAGGCACGCCTGCCAGCGGCGGTGGCTTCGACCCGGAAAAGGGCAAATCCTATGAGCTGGGCTTGAAATGGGAGGCGCCCGATCGTCAATTGAGCGTGGACGCGGCGATCTACCACATCGTCAAGGAGAACGTCCTGACGCGCGACCCGGTGAATACCAACTACAGCTTGGCCGCCGGGGAAGTACGCAGCCGCGGGCTGGATATCAACATCGCCGGCAATATCACGCCTGAGTGGCGGGTAATCGGTGGCTACGCCTATGTCGATGCCGAAGTTACCAAGGACAACCGCCTGCCGACGGGTACGCGACTGGCCAACATCCCGCGCAACAGCTTCAGCCTGCTCAACACTTATGAGTTCCAGGACGGTTTTGCCAAAGGTGTTGGGTTAGGACTTGGGTTGAAGTATGTGGATGACCGCAATGGCCAGACCGAGGCGGTCACCTACAACATGGACCAGTACACCGTGGTTGACCTGCTGACGTTCTACAAGGTCAACGAACACGTGCGGTTGAATCTGGACGTGAAGAACGTGTTCAACAAGGGGTATGACGAGGGGGCGTTCAACAGCTACGTATACCCCGGCGCACCGCGCACGGTGCAGGCCGGCGTTTCCTATACGTTCTGAATTGCCGGGGCCGCGCAGCGGCCCCGTAATGTCAGAAAGCTCTGCTATAGAACAGCGAGTACGACTCGATGCCGTCGTTTGGCTGCTTTATCCCGGCGTTGGAGTAGTGCATGGCACGGATGCCTACCTTCTGTTCTCCCGGCAACTTCAGGCCAAAGCCGATACGGTCTTCGAAGTTGACCGACGACCCCAGTCGCTGGTCGCCCACGTCGGTCTTTGAAAACGCTGCCAGGCCAATACCTGCCTCGATGTAAGGCGTGTAGGTAAAGCCGCTGAACTCATACGTGAACACCGGGCTGAACGACAGCGAATGCGCACCACTGGCATCGCCACCTTCCCAATAGGTGTAGGCCGCATCCCAGTAACCGCTCACATGACCGGCACTGCTTTGCAGCCATTTCTTGTCCCAGTCGAACGACATGCCGATACGGTAGGTCATGTCACCTTGGCCAGTGGCGCCCACGGCGCCTGATATCTGCGCAGCCTGAACCAGATCGGCCCCGGCAAAGGCCAGCACTGCAACGGCCAGCGAAGCTGCTAGACGGGTTTTCATCAACGACTCTCCTGATGGTCTACACGGCAAGCGGGGGCTTGGGCCCCTCGATGTTATGCGCTGACCGGTGCATCCAAACCGGTCATACGAAGTAATACTTTTCTGATTATTGTCCAGATAATCAGAAAGTTGGAAGTGTATTGCCACTATTGGCTAAATCACTTGGAAACGCTGTGCTTTGCCGGGAGGCAGCTGCACATACAGCAGTGGCCCGGCATCGCTGACGCTGAGCACGGGCTGGCCCTGAGCATTCTGGATATCGACTGTTATCGAGAAAAAACATCAGCTTGCGCGTCCTTCTTCAAGCAACTTCACGAACATGCTCAAACTGCGCGAGACCGTACCCCGTCGCCATACCAGCCAGGTTTTCAGGTAGCGGAAGTCCTCTGACATTGGCCAGGCGCTGACGGTGCTGCACCCGGGCATATTGTCGAGCATGCTGCGCGGCAGCATGGCCAGACCGGCGCCCGCACTGACGCAGGCCAACATGCCGTGATAGGACTCCATTTCGTGGATCTTGCCCGGTACCGCCTGGTCCTGTACGAACCAGTTTTCGAAGTGATGGCGGTACGAACAGTTGGCGCGGAAGGCATAGATGCTTTCACCGTTCACGTCCTGGGCACGGGTCACCGGTGTATGGTTGAGTGGCGCAATGACCATCATCTCTTCCTCGAACACCGGTATGCCCTCCAGCGTCGGGTGCAGCACCGGGCCGTCGACGAACGCGGCCACCAGGCGGCCAGACAGCACGCCTTCGAGCATGGTCCCGGAAGGCCCGGTGGACAGGTCAAGGTCAACCTTGGGGTAGCGCTGGTTATAGGCCGCCAGCAACGCGGGGATGCGCACCGCCGCCGTGCTTTCCAGTGATCCTAGGGCAAAGGTGCCCTGCGGGTCTTCACCCGCCACGGTCAGCCGCGCCTCATGGACCAGGTCGAGGATGCGCCGGGTATATTCGAGGAAGTTCCAACCCGCAGGCGACAGGCGCAGGCGGCTCTTCTCACGAATGAACAGCTCTACCCCCAAGTCCTCCTCCAGTTGCTTGATGCGCGTGGTCAGGTTCGACGGCACCCGATGGATGTGCTGCGCGGCGGCGCTGATGCTGCCCTGTTCTGCCACGGCCTTGAAGATCTCCAGTTGCACCAGGTCCACAGCCATTCTCCAAACGTGAATGTTTCGCTCATTATTATTCAGTTTTCATTAAAGCCATAGCCCACTAGTCTGGCCTCACTGATTAACAACAACGAGAGTGTCCCGCCATGAGCGCGATCAGCAGCCTGACCCACGCCATCTCCCTCGACCCGTACAGCGGCGAGCAGATCGGCGCCTACCCGTTCGACACCGACGCCGCACTGGAAGCGGCGCTGCAACGTGCCAAGGTTGGCTACCGCCAGTGGCGCCAGGTGTCGCTGGGTCAGCGCAGCGAGTACCTGCTGGCCCTGGCCGGCACCCTCGAAACCAAGGCCGAAGCCTTCGCGCACATGATCAGCCGCGAAATTGGCAAGCCGATCGCCCAGGCTCGCGGTGAAGTCAGCAAGTGTGTGGGCCTTTGCCGCTGGTACGCCGAGCACGGCCCGGCCATGCTCGCCGCCGAGCCGACCCAGGTCGAAAAAGCCCGTATCGAATACCGCCCGCTAGGCCCGATCCTGGCCGTGATGCCGTGGAACTTCCCGCTCTGGCAGGTGCTGCGCGGCGCCGTGCCGGCGATTCTGGCGGGTAACACCTACGTGCTCAAGCACGCACCGAACGTGATGGGCAGCGCTTACCTGATGGCTGAGCTGTTCAAGGATGCCGGCCTGCCGGAAGGCGTGTTCGAAGTACTGAACGTGACCCCGGATGGCGTTACCCGCGCCATCAACGATCCGCGCATCGCCGCCGTGACCCTGACCGGCAGCGTGCGTGCCGGCATGGCGATTGGTGCACAGGCCGGTGCCGCGCTGAAGAAGTGCGTGTTGGAACTGGGTGGCTCCGACCCGTTCATCGTGCTGGCTGACGCCGACCTGGATGCCGCCGTTCAGGCTGCGGTGATAGGCCGCTACCAGAACACCGGCCAGGTGTGTGCCGCCGCCAAGCGCCTGATCGTGGAAGCCAGCATCGTCGACGCGTTCACCCACAAGTTCGTTGAAGCCACGCGCCAGCTGAAAATCGGCAGCCCGCTGGAGGACGACACCTATATCGGCCCGATGGCCCGCTACGACCTGCGCGACGAGTTGGACGGCCAGGTTCAGGCGACGTTGGCCGAAGGCGCCACGTTGCTGCTGGGCGGCAACAAGGTCGAAGGCGTGGCCAACTTCTACGCGCCGACCGTGTTCGCCAATGTCACCCCGGACATGACCGCGTTCAAGCAGGAGCTGTTCGGCCCGGTAGCGGCGATCATCACTGCACGCGATGCCGACCATGCCGTGGAACTGGCCAACGACAGCGAGTTCGGCCTGGCCTCGACCATCTACACAGCCGACTATGCGCTGGCCGAACGCATGACCGCCGCACTGGATACCGGTGGCGTGTTCATCAACGGCTACTGCGCTTCCGACCCCCGTGTTGCGTTTGGTGGCGTGAAGAAGAGCGGTTTCGGCCGTGAACTGTCGCACTTTGGGGTGCGCGAGTTCACCAATGCCCAGACGGTGTGGCTGGACCGTAACTGATCCATGACCCTGGGGCTGCTTTGCAGCCCCAGGCGCTTCAATCCCGAACCTGGTCCTTGACCCAGTCCAGCATCCCCCCCGGCACGATCAGTTCATGCCTTGCCCGCGAACAGGCGGTATACAACCCCGCCAGCATACGCGCCCGTTCATTGCGGTTACCCGCCACCTGTGGCGCCACCATCAGCTCCGGCGACACCATCACCCGGGCAAACTCCATGTTCTTCACATCCCGTACACGCCCCAGGAACAACTTCGGCGCCTTGTCCCAGCGGTAACGGCTCTTGGCCTTGGCAAAGTGCTCCGGCGTGTAGCCCTTGCGCAGCATGTTGGCCACGGCGACGAACGCTTTGTCATCGCCCTTGTCCTGCTCCAGCGCCTGCCAGCTGGCATAGCGGAACAGCATCGGGTGGCGCGGCCGCGTGCCGTAGCGGTACAGCTCGATGCAGTCCTCGACGAACAGTTCAAAGTCCTTGCGAGCGCTTTTCAGCAACAAGAACGGCACTCCCTGATGCGTCAGGCGCTGGAACCAGCCAAACAGCCCCCATTCATCATCGACGATAAGCGCCGTGGGCTGTTCCGGCACCATCACCGTATCGAAGAAGCTGACCCGGGTGTAGTGCTCGGCGTTGCCACTGAAGGCCGCCTGGATCGTGGCCGGGTGCGCCTGGATCAACGGGTTGAGCACATTGTCCATTGCCGGCCCGGCGCGCAGTGAATGGTCGATGCAGCGTTGCCGGATGAAGCTGCCATGGTGCGGGCTGAGGCCGTTGAGGTTTTGCAGTTCGTCACCCAGGGTAATGATCGACTGTGGACTGCGATCGAGTACCGCCAGCATCGGTGCCGACAGCTCGTGGGCCTCGTCGACGATGACATGGGTGTAACGGCTGTCGATCACATGCTCGGTCAGCGACAGCAGCTTGACCCGGTGGTAGTCACGCACCGGCAGCTGAATGTCCCGCGCCGACGGACGAATCAGCTCTTGCCAGTACAGGCGTGCCTTCTCCAGCAGCACCTCCTGATCCAGCGGCGAAGTGCCCGGCCCGGCCCAGGGCAAGTGGTGCAGCTGAAGTTGGGTATCGGCACTGTGGCAGAACGTGCGCACGGCGCGGATACACAAGGCAACCACGTCACGCGCTGCGAGCGGGCCGATATCTGGGATGGCCAGCCAGCGCACCACTTGCGCTTCCTGGGGGCGCCAGGACAGCTTGGTGCGGTATGGGTCGCGCAGTCGCCAGCCGTTGCTGGTGAGGTCGCGGTTGAGCAGCTCGTCAGCCAATTGGCCGAAGGTCAGCGCGGTATAGGCGGCAGCGTCCTTGACCCGCGCCTGCAGCGCGCGCAACTGCCCTTCGGTCAAGGCCAGCAGCAATGTGCGCTGGGGGTCCAGCAGCCGGGCGAACTGGTGAATCAGGAAGGTCTTGCCGGTGCCGGCGAAACCTTGCACAGCCACAGACTCGTCGATGCCACTGAGGAATTCACGCAGCAGGCGGTTCTGCTGGTCGCTGAGCATCAAGTCACTGGCCAGCGACGGCAGGTACACCGGGTGCAGCGGCGTGGCCCGTTGGCGGTAGCGGTCGGCGAACTGGAAGTTCCACTGGCCTTCGTCATCCAGCAACTCGTCCGCCTGGTATTCCACTTCGGCCGACAGCAGTGCAATGCCATTTTCGCCCAGCATGCCCAGGCCCATGGCGAACGCTTCGCGATCGAAGTGCTGCGCTACCTGGCCCTGGAAGCGCCCGGGGGCGACACCTTCGACTTGGTTGGCGATGCGCACGATTTCAGCGAAACGACGCTCCTGCGCGTCGGCCGAGGCGGTGGCTGGCTGGCGTGGCAGGTTTTGCACGAACAGCACGGCAGCGGCATCGAGCACACTGGCGGTGGTGAAGAACTCGGTTACAGCCGCGCTGGCGAGGCGGTCAGCCTGGTCGCTGGGCAAAGGCAGGTAGAACATCGGCACCTCGGGTGAAATCAGGGCGGCACGATAGCAACTTTCGGCACGGGATGCTGGGTTCAGTTTTGGCGTGCCCCCTCAACCTCTGCCCCGCCGCAACGTCTCGCTCGGAAACTCCTTGAACAACTGCCGATAACTCTCTGAAAATCTTCCCAAATGCCAGAACGACCAACGCATCGCCACCTCGGCGACGGTCACCCCTCCTCCCCGCAAAAGATCGCGCCGCGCGCCGTTCAAACGGCGCAGCCGTAACCAGTGCGCAGGCGGCATGCCGGTGAACGCTTTGAACGCCTGTTGCAACTGACGCAATGAAACCCCGGCAACCTCCGCCAACTCCACCAGGTTCAGCGTTTCTTCCGGGCAGTCGGCCGCCCATTCGCTGACCCGGCGCATGATCGCCCGCTCCTCGTCACGTCGCCCCAGGGCCACACCCTGCAAGCGCTGGCAGGCGTTGTCGAGTATGAACAGGCAGTCCTCCAGCAGTTGCTCTGCCAGGGCCGGCCCCTGCAGCGGGCTGCCGGCCTCGGCCAGGCGCGTCAGGGTGGCGCTCAGCCAACTGCCGAACAAGGCATTCTGGCCGCTGCCCAATGGCACCATGAACAACCCCTCCAGGCGCTGCGGGTCCAGCCCATGGCGGGCCAGGAAGGCCTGGTCGAACACGACCGCCACCTCGTGGTAGTTCTCCGGCGTGATCCAGATATTGCGGCTTTGTTCGTTCAGCAGGTACAGGCTGTTCTCGCTGCGGTCGAAGCAAAACGCCAACGCGCCGCTTGGCGCGCGAAAAAACTGCTCCACCCGGGTGTTCAGGCGCTCTTCGTACACCTCCACGCCATCCAGCCCCAGACAACGCAGCTCACCGCTGAAGAACCCGGGTGACATCTGCCGGTACTGCTGCTGCCAGCCAGGGGTGGCGCGCACTTGCTCGGTGACGTCAGTGGTATGGAAAGCCTGGACCTTCAACGCATTGGCGGTTGTCACACATCATCCTGTATGCACTCTTTTGGTGCATTCGATACTGAAGAAAGTGGATAGATCGCCCCGGGGGGCTGCGCCCAAGATAGTCTCCAGCGCGTCACCTGGGAAGCGTAACGCCTTCGCAACTGTTGAACGGTTTTCGCAAGCGTCCACGCTCCCACACCAAAACCCAACCAAGAGGTCTGTATGAACGCCCCCTTCGATCAGCTGTCCACCTGGCTGAAAGAACACCGGATCACCGAAGTCGAATGCGTGATCAGCGACTTGACCGGCATCGCCCGCGGCAAGATCGCGCCCACCGCCAAGTTCCTCCATGAGCGAGGCATGCGCCTGCCAGAAAGCGTGCTGCTGCAGACGGTCACCGGCGACTACGTCGATGATGACATCTATTACAACCTGCTCGACGCCGCCGACATCGACATGGTCTGCCGCCCTGACCCCACTGCCGTTTACCAGATCCCGTGGGCGATCGAGCCAACCGCGATCGTGATCCACGACACCTTCGACAAGCAAGGCAACCCCATCGAGCTTTCGCCACGCAACGTGCTGAAGAAGGTGCTCAAGCTGTACGCCGACAAGGGCTGGCAGCCAATCGTCGCACCCGAGATGGAGTTCTACCTGACCAAGCGCTGCGAAGACCCGGACTTGCCACTGCAGGTGCCACTGGGGCGTTCCGGCCGTGCTGAAAGTGGCCGTCAATCGTTCTCGATCGATGCCGCCAACGAATTCGACCCACTGTTCGAAGACGTCTACGACTGGTGCGAGATCCAGGGTCTGGACCTGGATACGCTGATCCACGAAGACGGCCCGGCGCAGATGGAAATCAACTTCCGCCACGGCGATGCGCTGGACCTGGCCGACCAGATCACCGTGTTCAAGCGCACCATGCGCGAGGCAGCGCTCAAGCACAACGTGGCCGCCACGTTCATGGCCAAGCCGATCACCGACGAACCCGGCAGTGCCATGCACCTGCATCAGAGCGTGGTCGACATCGCCACGGGCAAACCGATCTTCGCCAACGAAGACGGCAGCATGAGCCCGCTGTTCCTGCATCACATCGGCGGCTTGCAGAAGTACATCCCCAAGCTGCTGCCGATGTTCGCGCCCAACGTCAACTCGTTCCGCCGCTTCCTGCCGGATACTTCGGCACCGGTCAACGTCGAGTGGGGTGTAGAAAACCGCACCGCCGGCTTGCGCGTGCCTACGTCCAGCCCGGAGGCGATGCGGGTGGAAAACCGCCTGCCGGGCGCCGATGCCAACCCGTACCTGGCCATCGCTGCCAGCCTGCTGTGCGGCTACCTGGGCATGGTCGAGCAGATCGACCCTAGCGCAGCAGTGCAGGGCCGTGCCTATGAACGACGCAACCTGCGCCTGCCGATCACCATCGAAGATGCGCTGCAGCACATGGAAGACTGCGAAACCGTGCAGCAGTACCTGGGCAAGCAATTCGTCCAGGGCTACGTGGCGGTCAAGCGCGCCGAACACGAGAACTACAAGCGCGTCATCAGCTCGTGGGAGCGTGAATTCCTGATGCTGAGTGTCTGATCCACTGCGGGGGTGCTTTGCACCCCATGCACAGGCAAGCCTGCTCCGAACTCGAAGAACAAGACCAACGAGGTGTTCCCATGCGTCATCTGCAAGCCCTGATCCCCGCTGCATTCACCCTGCTGTTCGCCACCACCACCCAGGCCACGCCCACGGTCAGTGTGTACAACTGGACCGACTACATCGGTGACACCACCTTGGCCGATTTCCAGGCCAGCAGCGGAATCAAGGTGGTCTATGACGTGTTCGACTCCAACGAAACCCTCGAAGGCAAGCTGTTGGCCGGGCGCACAGGTTATGACGTGGTGGTACCGTCCAACCACTTCCTCGCCCGCCAGGCCCAGGCCGGGGCCTTCCTGCCGTTGGACCGCAGCAAGTTACCGAACTGGCAGCACCTGGACCCCAAACTGCTCAAGCAACTCGAACAGAACGACCCCGGCAACCAGTACGCCGTGCCTTACCTGTGGGGCACCAATGGCATCGGCTACAACGTCGACAAGGTCAAGGCGGCACTGGGTGTGGACCATATCGACTCGTGGGCGGTGCTGTTCGAGCCCGAGAACCTGAAAAAGCTCAAGCAGTGCGGCGTGGCATTCATGGACTCGCCCGACGAACTGTTCCCGGCCGTGCTCAACTACCTGGGCCTGGACCCGCGCAGCGAAAAACCGGGCGATTACGCCAAGGCCGAGGCCCGGCTACTCGAACTGCGCCCCTACATCACCTACTTCCACTCCTCCAAGTACGTCTCGGACCTGGCGAACGGTAATGTCTGCGTAGCGTTCGGCTACTCCGGCGACGTGTTCCAGGCTGCCAACCGCGCCGTAGAAGCGAAGAACGGCGTGAAGGTCGCCTACAGCATTCCCAAGGAAGGCAGCAACCTGTGGTTCGACCTGCTGGCCATCCCCAAGGACGCCAACAACCCCGAGCAGGCCTTGGCGTTCATCAACTACCTGCTCGACCCCAAAGTGATCGCCAAGGTCAGCGCCACGGTCGGCTATGCCAATGCCAACCCGGACGCCAAGGCCTACATGGATGCATCGCTGGTGAACAATCCCGAGATCTATCCACCCCAGGGGGTGCTGGACAAGCTGTACATCTCCAGCACCCCGAGCCCAAAAATCATGCGCGTCATGACCCGCTCCTGGAGCAAGATCAAGTCCAACCGCTGAGTCGAGAACGCTCATGTCTTTCAATACCCAACACACCGCCTCGTACTACGCCGCCACAGCGCGCGACGCGGCACCCTACCCCAGCCTGGACAGTGAACTGACGGCCGACGTATGCGTGATCGGCGGCGGGCTGACCGGGGTCAATACCGCCCTGGAGCTGGCCGAGCGCGGCCTCTCGGTGGTGCTGCTGGAGGCCCGGTGCATCGGCTGGGGCGCCAGTGGGCGCAATGGCGGCCAACTGATTCGCGGTATCGGCCATGATGTCAGCGGCTTTGCCCGGCATGTCGGGCAGGACGGTGTGCGCTACCTGAAACAGGCCGGCATCGATTCAGTGGAACTGGTGGCCGACCGTATCGCCCGCTACGGCATTGACTGCGATCTGCGCTGGGGCTTCTGCGAACTGGCCAACACCGATGCGCAGTTCGCCGCTTTCAAGGATGAACAGGACGACCTGGCCGCCCTGGGCTATCGCCATGAAACACGCCTGGTCGGCGCCGGGCAGTTGAACGAGATCGTCGCCAGCGACCAGTACGCTGGCGGCCTGGTAGACATGGGCTCGGGCCACCTGCACCCGCTGGATCTGGTACAGGGCGAAGCCCGCGCGGCCCACAGCCTGGGCGTGCGCATTTTCGAGCAAAGCCCGGTCCTGCGCATTGAGCACGGGCCCGGGCTGACGCTGTACACGGCGCGCGGCAAGGTGCGCGCAAGCAGCCTGGTGCTGGGCTGCAACGCTCACCTCGATGAACTGGAACCGCGCCTGAGTGGCAAGGTGCTCCCGGCCGGCAGCTATGTGGTGGCCACCGAACCCTTGCCCGAAGCGCTGGCCAGCAGCCTGATCCCGCAGAACATGGCGCTGTGCGACCAGAAGGTCGGCCTGGACTACTACCGTCTCACTGCAGACCGTCGCCTGCTGTTCGGTGGCGCCTGCCACTATTCCGGGCGCGACCCTAAAGACATCGGCGCGTACATGCGGCCGAAGGTATTGAAGGTGTTCCCGCAACTGGCCAACGTGCGCATCGACTACCAGTGGGGTGGCATGATCGGCATCACCGCCAACCGGTTCCCCCAGGTCGGGCGCCTTGGCCAGCACCCCAACGTGTATTACGCCCAAGGCTATTCCGGGCACGGGCTGAACGTGACGCACTGGACGGCGAAACTGCTGGCCGAAAGCATCGCCCTCGGCCATAGCCACGGCCTGGATGTGTTCAGCGCCGTGCCGCACCTGACCTTCCCCGGCGGCAAGGCCCTGCGCTCACCCCTGCTGGCACTGGGCATGCTGTGGTACCGCTTGCGTGAGGCCCTGGGTTGAGTGGGCAACAACGTTTGCAGCGCCACTCAGGGCGAGCGCGTCCCGGTCACGCATTCTGTACTTTTCAAAGAGGATTGCCCCGTCCACTGGCCAACTGCCTCGCACCTGCTAGCGTTGTTGAGGCCGACCTCTCATGGATGCCTTTTCATCATGAAATCATTGCCTCGCATTACCCTGTTGTGCGCCGCGCTGCTTGCCGTGGCCGCCTGCTCCAGCAACCGCGTGGACCCCAAGGATTACTCCGGCTTCCTCAAGGATTACAGCCGGCTGCAAGAGGCCAAGAGCCCGTCGGGTGACCCGGTGATGCGCTGGATCGACCCCAAGGTCAATATCAACCAGTACAGCCAGGTGTTCGTCGAGCCAAGCCAGTTCTACCCCAAACCGCAGCCAACAGCGGTTATCTCGCAGCAGACGCTGCAGGAAATCACCCGCTACTTCAACGAGGCCCTGCGCAGGGAAATGAGCAGCGTGATGCCTCTGGCCAAGGGGCCTGGCCCGGGCGTGATCGTGATACGCCCGGCGATCACGGCAGTGTCCACCAGTAACGAGGGCCTCAGGCCTTACGAGGTGATCCCTATCGCGCTTATCGCGGCGGGAGTGAATACCGCCATGGGTGGCCGCGACCAGGACGTGGATGTCGGTGTGGAGGCAGCGTTCCTGGACGGCGCCAGCCAGAAGGTGCTGGCCCAGGTGGTACGCAAGGGCGCGGGCCAGGAGCTGGAAAACGATACCCAGAAGCTGACCTTGAACGACGTCAAGCCGGTGCTGGATGGCTGGGCCAAGGACATGCGTGCGAGCTTCCTGGCAGCGAAGCAGAAAGGCCGCTGATTCAGTTCTGACCCAACCGGTCAACGCAATCTGGTTCAGGAGCGGCCCATCGAGACACAAGGCCGCTCCAGTTGACCGCGTTGAAACTCAGCACTCGACAAAAGCGACCGCCAAACCGCCGCGCGAGGTTTCCTTGTAGTTGGCATGCATGTCCGCCCCGGTATCACGCATGGTGCGGATCACCCGATCTAGCGAGATGAAGTGCTCGCCATCCCCCCGCAGCGCCATCTGCACGGCATTGATCGCTTTTACTGCAGCAATTGCATTGCGCTCGATACAGGGCACCTGCACCAGGCCACCCACGGGGTCGCAAGTGAGCCCGAGGTTGTGCTCCAGGGCAATCTCGGCCGCGTTTTCCAGCTGCGGCGGCGTCGCCCCCAGCACCTGGGCCAAGCCGGCGGCAGCCATCGAACAGGCCGAACCCACCTCGCCCTGGCAGCCTACCTCTGCCCCCGAGATCGACGCATTTTTCTTGCACAAAATACCGACCGCCGCAGCCGCCAGCAGGAAATCGACGACATCGGCATCGCAAACGGTCGGGTTGAACTTCATGTAGTAATGCAGCACAGCCGGGATAATGCCAGCGGCACCGTTGGTGGGCGCGGTAACCATGCGCCCGCCCGCGGCGTTCTCCTCATTGACCGCCAAGGCGAACAGGTTCACCCACTCCATGGCGCTGAGGGTTGAGCCGATCACGTTGGGCTTGCCCAACTCCTGCAGGCTGCGGTGCAACCGCGCAGCGCGGCGCTTGACGTGCAAGCCGCCTGGCAGGACGCCCTCGTTGCGCAGGCCGTTCGCCACGCACTCACGCATGGCCGCCCAGATGCGCAACAAGCCTTCGCGCACCTCGGCCTCCGGGCGCCAGGCGCATTCGTTGGCCATCATCAGTTGCGCCACGCTCAGGTTGTGGGCCTTGCACAACGCCAGCAGTTGGGCACCACTGTCAAACTCATAAGGCAGCATCACGGCATTCGCTTCGCTTGCCGGCGCATCGATCTCGGCTTGCTCGACGATGAAGCCGCCGCCTACCGAAAAATAGGTCTGGCTCAACAGGCTGTGCTGCCCGTCCATGGCTTCCAGGCTCATGGCATTGGGGTGATAAGGCAGGCTCTCGTCGAGCAGCAGCATGTCACGGCCATAGTCGAAGGCCAGCGGATGGCTACCGTCGAGCATCAGGCAGTCTTCCTGCAGCACCTGGCCAATGCGCGACTCGATGGTGGCCGGGTCGATACGGTCCGGCCACTGGCCCATCAAGCCTAGCAGGCACGCGCGGTCGGTGGCATGGCCAACCCCGGTCGCCGACAGCGAGCCATACAGCCGCACTTCCACGCGCGTTACCCGCGCCAGCAGCCCCTGCTCACGCAGGGCCTGGGCAAAGGTAGCCGCCGCCCGCATCGGGCCGACGGTGTGGGAGCTGGAAGGCCCGATGCCAATTTTGAAAAGGTCGAAAACACTGATAGCCATGCTAATGCCTGACCCTGCCCTGACATGCATCCAAGGTAGGGTTGTCTGGAGAAATTGAGCGTTATTGCGATTTTGCGCGATACTGACGCGCTGACTCACGGATGACCAACGAAACTTCCTAAGCAAGCCTTTAGTGGTACTAAACGATGCGACGACAACTCAATGGTCAGATGTTCGTCTGGCTGCATGTATTTGCCTGCGCAGCCCGGCACTTGTCCTTCACCCGCTGTGCCGAAGAGCTGCATATCACCCCGGGCGCGGTCAGCCAGCAGATGCGCCAACTGGAAGAGCGCCTGGGCTACCGGCTGTTCCTGCGCCGGGCGCGCGGCGTGGAGCTGAGCGCCGAGGGGCAACGCCTGGCCCAGACGGTGGCCGAGGCCTACGGCAATATCGAGGCCGAACTGCTGCGGCTGGACGCGGGAGAAATCCGCGGCACGTTGCGTGTGCGTTCGATCCCGTCGTTCCTGGCCAAATGGCTCACGCCGCGCTTGCCGCGTTTTCAACAACGTTACCCGGACATCGAGTTGCGCCTGGTGGCTGAGGACAGTGCTCAGGCGCTGACGCCGGGCGACTTCGACCTGGCCATCGACCTGAACGATGGCAGTTACCCAGGCATGCTCTCGACGCCGCTGCTGGACGAGCAGATCTTCCCGGTGTGCTCACCTGCCCTGCTGCGCGGGCGCCCGCCGCTGCACGGCCCGGCTGACCTGGCGCACTACCCGCTGCTGCATGACATCACCGCCTGGCGTGGCAGTTCGGAATATGCCGAGTGGGAGTTCTACCTGGAAGGCATCGGCGCCGCCGGCCTGGATGTACGGCGCGGGCACACCTTCAACCGCAACCACCTGACCATCGAGGCGGCGATTGCCGGGATCGGCGTGGCGATTGCCCGGCGCACGCTGCTCAATGATGAACTGGAACGCGGGGCACTGATCGTGCCGTTTGGTGTACCGATCGCCAACCACAAGCGTTATGTGGTGCATTACCCGCCAGGCGGCTTGAACCAGCCGGGTGCGCGGGCAGTGCATGACTGGCTGGTGGAAGAAGCGCGGGGGTTCAGGGAGTTGCATCCGTTGAACAAGGACTAACTGGCGGTACACGGTCGATGCGGGCGGGCGTTGCTCAATAAGCCTGCTTACCCGTAAAGGCATTAAGCGTGCGCACCAGAATCACAAAGTCCAGCCACAACGACCAGTTGTTGATGTACTCGATGTCCGAGTCGACCCGCTGGATCATTTGCTCGATATCCTTGGTCTCCCCCCTGAACCCGCGCACCTGCGCCAAACCCGTCATGCCTGGCTTGATATTGTGGCGGGCAAAGTAGTCGACGATATCCTGCGAATACAGGGTGTCATGTTGCAAGGCGTGTGGCCGCGGCCCTACCAGGGACATTTCCCCGGTCAGTACATTGAACAATTGTGGCAGTTCATCAAGGCTTGTACGCCGGATGAAGGCACCGATTCGGGTCAACCGTGGGTCATTCTTCTGCGCCTGCTTGACCACCCCTTCTTCCGGTTGGTGAACATGCATGCTGCGAAACTTCCAGATACGGAACGATTCGCCTGTCCAGCCGGTACGTTCCTGGCGGAAGAACACCGGCCCGCGGCTATCGATCTTGATGGCCAGCGCAACAGCCAGCAGCACGGGTGATGCAAACAGCAAAATCAACGCGGCCAGCACCCGGTCCTCAAGGTTTTTCAAGAACAGGCTCATGCCCGTCAAGGGTGTCTCCGACAAGGTCAGCACCGGAATGCCGGCAATTTCCCGCACGCTGTGGTTGATCAGGCGCAACGAGAAGATATCCGGCACCCAGTTCACCGCAATGCACTTGTCGAGCAACTTGAAATACACGTCGTTGATGACCTCGGAGCCACCCAGTGGCGTCACCAGATACACCGTACGAATGCCGTGCTGGGCCACCAGTTCGTCGAGGTCGCCAATATGCCCCAGCACCGGCAGGCGCTGCTTGCCCTCGGCGCTCTCCAGCCCCTGCCCGTCGCCTTTGTCGAGTAGCACGCACCCCAGCACCCGCTCGCCGAACCACGGGTTGTTGCTGATTTTCTGATACAGGAAGTTGGCCAGGTCACCGTTGCCGATGATCAGCGCATTGTCCAGGCGCGCATGCGCGCTAAAGCGCTTTTGCAGTTCGCGCACGGCAAAATGCAAGAATAACTGGGCGAAATAACCAATGACGAACAGTTGCACCACCAATAGCCGTGAATAGGTTTCGCTCTGTTTGGTCAGGAACGCCATGACGACCAGGAAGCAAAACGTTGCCGACCAGGCCTTGAACAGGCGGAACGCCTTGATCGAAAGCCCGACGTTGGTGCGGTAGATCGCGTAATGATCATAAATGACTGCCAGTGCGCCAATCAGCAACAGCAGCATGATCACGTAATCGGATGTGATATAGCCGAACTGGTCGTAGATCAGGTACCAGGCAATACCGGTGACGGCAATACCATCAAGGCCGGCCTGGATGGCGTTACTGACACTGCTTCTTCTCTGGAGTAAGGAACGACTGCTTCTGGGTTCGAAAACCATTTCAGACCTCATCAAGATGAGCCTAGCAAGTGCCTTCCATCAAACAGCAAGTCTTGAAAACAGACTTAAGCAAAAACTGTGCAGCAGGCGCGTGGCGCCCTCAAGCGATTGATATCACTGTAGCAGCCACCCGCTGCTGGCGTACCCGGAATCACCGCTTTTGCGATTTTTGGCCGATTCATAAGGCCCGCCTGGCCGAAACCGCCGCCCGCCGGTACAACAGGGTGCGCAACAGGAATAGCGGATTGCCCACCACATAACGCATGAACAGGCGCTTGGGCTCGCGCAGCAGCCGGTACAACCACTCGCCCCCCAAACGCCGCAGCCATTCGGGGGCACGGCTGACCTTGCCGCCGAGAAAATCCAGGATCGCCCCACCGCACACGATCAGGCATGGCCCACCAGTGGCTGCCAACTCCGCTGCCACCGCCTCCTGCTTGGGCATGCCCATGCCCAGCACGATCAGCTCGGGCTGCTGCTTGCGGGCCAACTGCAGATAGGTTTCAACGCTGGCAAAGCCATCGTGAACCGACACTGGCACGATGCCAAACTCGGCTTTACAGCGCTGCGCAGCCTGGTCCAGGTAGGGTTGCCGGGTGCCCCAGAAGGCGACCTTGCGCCCTCGGTAAGCAGCCATGAGCCTGGGAATGAAGTCAGTGCCATTCATGTTGAGCCCGGGCTCCAGGCCCAGGCCGCGATACAGGATCGCCATGCCGGCGCCATCGCGCAGCAGCACATCTGCGGCCGACAGTGCCTGGCTGTAGCCACCATCGCGCACCACCAGGTTCATCGCATGGGCGTTGACGAAACCCAGCACGGTGCCCGTGTCCGGCGTGGCCAGGCGGTCGAGCAGATGCTGCACGGCGGCGTCATCAGCGATCACGTCCAGTTGGTCGATCACTCGCTTCCAGCGATTCTGCCACTGAGCCATCAGTCGTCATCCCGTTTTGAACGCACCCATTCAACCTGGCGCTTGATCAGGAAACTCAGGTACAAGGGAATTTTCCTGGCCGCGTAGAACGGCGCGTACAACAACACCGAAAACGGTATCACTTCACGACAGAAGCGCGCCCAGGCCAACACCACGGCAAAGGCCAGCAAGGCCAAACCGGCCAAGGCGAGCCACGCGGGCAGCGCCAGGCCGAACAGCAGGTACGCCAGCCAGGTCATCAGGTTAAGCCCGAGCAAGGCCAGTACCAGCAACGCCAGGGGCGGTACCAGCAGGTCCAGGGTCAAGGCCGCCAGGCTAGCGTTACGCTGGGTGATTGCAGCCTTCGCCCGTTTGGGTGCGTCGGCGAGCATCAAGCCCAGATGGCCATGCTCCCAGCGGGTGCGTTGGCTGTTGAGGCCTTGCTGACTGAGCGGGAACTGGCTCGTGACCAGTGCCTCGGGGCAGAAAGCCGGGGGCTTACCCTGCTGGCAAAGGTCCAGGCCCAGCTTCACATCCTCGACCAGATGACCATTGGCCAGGTTGATCAGGCTCAGATCGTGCCAGCCGAACGCCATGCCCGCGCCCATCAACTGGCATGGCAGGCCCAGGCGCGCCCAGCCGCGTGGCCGCACCAGGTTCTTGACCCGCCAGGCAAACTCGGCAACCTGCACTCTCAACCCGGCACCTGCCGGTGCACGCATCAGGTACAGCGACTGTACCGGGCGCCCAAGTTCGAGGCAGCGGCGCGCCAGGCAGTCGATCGCCCCCTCGCCCACCTGACAGTCGGCATCCACCACGATGACCACCTCGGGCGGCCGCTGAGCCAGGTGGCGCACGCCGAAATCCAATGCGTAACCTTTGCCGCGCAAGCGCGTATCGCGGCGCTCTACCACTTCGGCGCCGGACGCGCGTGCCAACCGGGCCGTGTCATCCGAACAGTTGTCTGCCACGACCAGCAAGCGGTCGCCGTCCAGCAGCTGCGGCGTAACGCTGGCCAGCATCGCACGAATGACCAACGCCTCATCGTGGGCGGGCACCAACACCGCCACTCGCGGGCGCTCGCCAATGCCCTCGGGCCTCGCCCGCGCTGGCAGGCACGCCAGCAACACTTGCAGCACCAGGACCAACACCGGCACCAGGACGATGATCGCCAACAGGCCCAGTAACCAACCCAATACACTTATCATGCGTATGCCTTGAAATAGCCGGCCAGCCTGGCCGCCTCGGTGTCGATGTCATGCCGTTGCACTACACGCTGGTAGGCCACCTCGCCCATGCGCTGCAGTACCTCGGCCGGTTGCGCCAGGCAGTCGGCCATGGCTGTTGCCAGCTCGTCCACGGCACCGGCAGGGAACAACCAGCCGTTTTCGCCAGGCCGCACCAGCTCGGGGATACCCGCTACATAGGTGGTCAGCACGGGCCGGCGCAAGGCCATGGCCTCCATGATGACTACGGGCAAGCCCTCGGCGAAGCTGGGTAGCACCAGCGCACGGGCGGCCAGGATTTCCTCGCGTACCTGCGCACTGCTGATCCAACCGGTGATACGCACTTGCTGCTGCAAGCCGTGCCGGGCAATCAAGGCCTCGATCTGCTCGCGCATTTCACCGTCACCCGCCAGCACCAGCTCGAAGGCGATCGACTGGGCAGCGAGACAGCGCGCCGCTTCCAGCAACAGCAGCTGGCCCTTCTGTTCGCACAGGCGCCCGACACACACCAGCCTTGGTGCCGGCGGCACATTGACCGGCGCCACCTCATGAAAGCCACGCTCCAGGCCGCAATGCACCACCTTCACCTTGCCCCACTGCTCGTGCGCCACCCAACGGTACAGCTGGCTGCGCCCGTACGAGCTCACCGCCGCGACAAAGGCGGCGCGCCGTACTTTCTCACCCAAGTGCAGGAACTGTGGTTTGTCGAATTCTTCAGGGCCGTGCACGGTAAAGCTGTATGCCGGCCCGCCCAGGGCGTTGGCCAGCATGACCACTTCAGTAGAGTTGGTGCCGAAATGCGCGTGCACATGTGTCGCCTCCCCTGCCTGCAACCACTGCAGCACCTGGCAGGCCTCGGCCAGGTAGACCAGGTGGTAGGGCCAGGCACGGTCGGCCCGCAAGCCGAGGCGCATGGCCAGCCACAGCGCCTGGAAAAACCGCCGCGGCTGCGTACGCAGTACCTGCCACGTCGGTGCCAACAACCCCTTGAGCCCACCTTGCAATACGTAGCGGGTCTTGCCCCGTTCGGTTGTGTCCTCGGCATCCTGCACTTCGGCGTCCCACCCACGCAGGGCTATACGTTGCACCTCGACCCCTTGGCGCTCCAGCGCCAGAATTTCGCGACGGATGAAACTGTGGCTGACTTTCGGGTACTGATTGATGAAGTAAGCAATGCGCATACGAATCCAGATCCAAACCCGCTTGATGACCAACCTTCCCTGGCAACCTTCACTTCAGGCTGTCGACTACGGGCGGTCCGTCTACTGCCGATGCACTCACAGCAAATGCATCCCCCTGTTTTCCTTGTAGTCCAAGGTTGTGATTGCTGCTTGGCAATGCTGCCTGCAAACGGGTGAAAACATCGTCGAGCAATGCCTGGCGGCGGCGGTACATCGCCCGTTTCTTGGCCGGGATGTCAGTTTCCGCCCGTTGCGCCGGCGCTAATGGCAGGCTGAAAAAATCCTCACGGTCAGACGCTGTGGCACCGTGTTCTTGCCAGATCACGTCGTAGTTGGCCGCCAGGTCCTGGCCCTTGTCGCTGCCAAAATAGGGATGGCGATGGTGCCGGCAGGCGTCGCTGACGGCATACAGCTGCGTCACACCCAGGGTCCTGCCCAGGCATTTCAACGCTTCGAGCAACAGGCTGCGTGGCCGCAGCCCTTCGAAGTCCTTGGTCAGGTCACGGTAGATGGCCAGCGAGGTTTCGCTGTCGACGCCTTTGTGGATGCCCTGCACCGCACCGATGAACAGACTTGTCTCACCCTGGCTGCGGCCCAGGGTGAAGGCCAGGGATGCCACACGCAGGTCGGCCTGGAACAAGTTAAGCACCAGTTCGCCTTCGCGCTTGAACCAGATTGGCCGGTCCAGTACCAGGCAGCAGCCCGGCGAATGGCTGGACAGGTCACACAGCCTCAGGTTTTCGTCGCGGCCCAGCAATAGCAACGCCGGGAATTGCCCCGCCACCCGTTCAAAGTGTGAAGCCACCACATCCAGACGCTGTGGCGCCTCCCAGCATCGGCTGATGTAAGGCCATTGCACGACACCGATACAATCCACACCCAGACGCTGCAGACCATGCGGGCCCAGCGCCGCCGTCATGCGCTGCATGAACCCGTTCAGCTCAGGCCACTGCCTGGCGATCTGCCGCGCCAACTTGTACTTGTTGTGCAACGCCCGCAACGAGTATCCCGGTTGCAAGATAAACACGCTTTTCACGAGGGTGCCGAGCTTCATGGGTTTCTCTCACTTGTACTCGATCAAAGCCGATTTGCCAGCCGCAAGACGGTGGCGCAGGAACTTCAGCTGGCCGAGCATTTCCGGAAACTTGCCCAACACCAGGAACACAGCCTGCAGCCAGTTCTCGCGCGTCGACTTGCCGCCGCGGCGGGCCAGGCGCACGGCCTGCAGTGGGTAGATCAACAGCAAGAGCAGGCCCCAGCCGCCCAGCAGCAGGCAGGCCAGCGCGATCACCAAAGGTATGCCCAGGCCCCACAACCAGGCCCGACGTGACTCGCGCAGCCAGTGCCGCTCGGGTGGCTGGCCATGCAAGTAGGCGCCCTCGGCATAGGCATGCCCAGCGCGCAGGCTACGCCGCCACCACTGGCTGAAACGGGTCATGTCGGCATCGTGCAGCGTCATCTCGGCAGCCAGTCGCCAGACTTTCCAGCCGTTGGCCCGCAAACGCACGCACAGTTCCGGCTCTTCTCCGGCGATCAGGTCAGGACGGAAGCCACCCACGGCAGCAAAGGCGTCTGCCCGCATCAGCGCATCGCCGCCACAGGCCTTGGCCTCACCGACCGGGGTATCCCATTCCAGGTCGCACAACAAGTTGTACACCGAGCGCTGCGGGAAGCGCTCACGCCGGCGACCACACACCACTGCCACTGTGGGGTGCTGCTCAAGAAAAGCCTGCGCAGTGGCCAGCCAGGTGGCATTCACCTCGCAGTCGCCATCGACGAACTGTACCAGTTGCATCGATGGCAACAGGCGCTGCAAGGCGGCAAAACCTTCATTGCGGGCGCGTGCGGCAGTGAACGGGATACTCATGTCCAGCGCCAGCACTGCCACGCCAAGGTTGGCGGCCAATTGCAGCGAACCATCGGTGGACCCCGAGTCGACGTACATGACCTTGTCCGCCCCCTGCGCCAGCGAAACAAGGCAGCGCTCGAGACGCTGGCCCTCATTGCGGCCGATCACCACCACGCCGATCACCGTTGCCATAGGCCTCACTCGACCGATGCCGTGGCGGCCGGTTGCCGGGCCTTGATGATGGCCGGCACCCCCACTGCCAGTGAATTGTCAGGCACATCTACCAGCACGACGGCATTGGCGCCGATGATCACGTTGTTGCCGATGCGAATACTGCCCAGCACCTTGGCCCCGGTACCAATGTCGACGTTATTGCCGAACACCGGGGCAATCGGCTCGTCGACATTCTTCAGGCCCACCACCACGCCGTTGCGGATACGGCAGTCATCGCCGAAGCGGGCATAGCCGCTGACAACGATGCCGCCAAAATGATCGATGACGAAGTTGCGCCCGATCACCACCTCGCAAGGCAGTTCGATACCGGTGATGATCTGGACGAACTTGAACAGCACCTTGTAGATGAGCGAGCACAGTTTGCGCAGCAGTGCCGGGCGCAGCGTATAACGCCAGCGGCCAAAGCGGTACACCAGCAATACCCAGAAGCCCTGGGCGCCCCAGTCCCCGCCATGGGCACGCAGGTCGGCGCGAATATTCTCGAACATGGCTCCACCTACCTTGTCGGTTGGCTGGCGTACCGGGTCTTGAACAGCAATGACCAGGTTGCCCGGCAATGACGCCAGCAGGCTTGGATGGCGCCCCAGCCGCGTCGTTTCAACAGCGCCTTGAGTGCCAGCACCAGGTCGCCCAGCGTGACCAGCAGCATGTGCAGGGCCAGCCCCGCCACCCCATGATGCTTGCGGAAGTACAGCAGCTCGCTTTCGATCTGGTAGGACGAGATCTGCCGGCTGGCGGCTTCCAGCTCCGCCACCGACTTGGAACTTTCGCCACCGATGTGCACCACCGTGGTATGCGGGTAGTACACCACTTTCCAGCCCGCCTCCTTCACCCGCTTGCAGTGGTCCACCTCTTCGTAATAAAGGAAGTAGCGCGGGTCGAACAACCCCACCTTGTCGAGCACTTCGCGGCGCACCAGGTAGAAGCAGCCGGGCAACCAGTCACATTCGCGCACCGAAGCGTGGTCCCAGTTCATGTCGTCGACCATCTTCAGCCCTGGGAAGAACCGCCCCAGCCCGGTGCGCCCGACGAACACATTGAGCGGTGTGGGGAAGTAGCGACAACTGGGCTGCAGGTCGCCATCGCGCCCCTCCAGGCGCACCCCCAGTACGCCGCACTCCGGGTGGGCGTCCATGTAGTCGAGCGTTTTCTGCAGCGAGTCGGTGGCAACGAAGGCATCGGTATTGAGCAGCAAGGCGTACTTGCCCTTGAGGTGCGCCAACAACTGGTTGTTGGCCCGGCCGAAACCCACGTTCTGCTTGTTGCTCAGCAGCAGTGCCTCGGGGCACACCTGGGCCATGCGCTGCACCGAATCATCGCGCGAGGCATTGTCCACCACCAGGTAACTGGCCAGCCGCTCGCTGTCGGCCCGGCGCAGCGCATCGAACATCGGCTGCAGCAGTCCAGCGGTATTGAAGTTGACCACCATGACATCCACAGGTTTGCTAGCCATTTCAGCTGTCCCCGAAGAAATACTGACGTCTTTGCGCCATCAGCAGCGGTTCCACTTCCGGGTCGTAGGCACCGTTGCGCTCCTTCACCAGATCGATCCATGGGTAGGCTTCGCAACGTGCCTCGACCCGTTGGATCAGCTGCTCGGTGGTACAGATGAACACAGCCGGGTTACCACCATAGACAGTGCCTGGCGGCACGTCCTTGGTCACCACCGCCCCTGCGGCCACGATGGATTCAGGCCCGATGGTCACGCGAGGCATCACGATCGCACCATGGCCGATGAAGCAGTTGTCCTTGATGTCGATGAAGCCGACCGAATCCAGGTGCTTGCCAAAGCGATGCTCGATCAGCAATACCACCCCGTCATGACCGATCAACGTGCAGTCGGACAAGCCCACGCTGTTACCGATACGTACCAGCGACGGGTCGAGAAACTTGCAGCCTGTATTGACGTAGAAATTGCTGCCGACCGAATGAAAGTTGCCCCATCGGGCCAGATAGGCCCCCCATTCAAGACCAGAGGGGTTGCAGAACCTCCTGTAGAATTTGCCACCTCGCCCGGTTGCATGGGCGTAATGCGCCACTGCCTTGCGTATCCATCCCTTCATACTGCCTGGCCTCGCGATCTGAACAATCTGGAGTGTCCTGAGGCGTTCCGGTCTCGTTCTTCTAGGTGCTGACCGCATCGCTCTCACCCGTGTACAACCTGCATCACGCTGCGGCGCTGCCGGCCGCTTTCATCTTGTTATCGAGGTGATCGGCCAGCCGCAAGGCAAATTGCAACAGCGGCATGGTCGGGTTGGAAGCGCCGCCCTTGGCAAAAATGCTGCTGCCGGCGACATACAGGTTTTCGGTACCGAACACCTTGCAGTTGGCATCGACCACACCGAACTGCGGCGAGGCGGCCATACGCGTGGTGCCCATGTGATGGGCATGGGGTGCCATTCTCAGCGGTATCGAGGTGTCGTAGACGAAATCGTTGAGCTTGACGAAACCCAGGTCCATGTCGGCGAACTGCTTGGCCAGTTCGCTGCCAATGCACTTGATGGTGTGCCGGTCTTCGGCGCTAAGCACCCAATTGACATTGACCTTGGCCACGCCCAGCGCATCCTTCTCGTCCAGCAGCGAGATGCGGCTGTGCAGATTGGGGAACTGCTCGATCATGGTGCCGATCACGCCGTCACCGGGGCAGCTGAACTTGGCGACGAAGGCGACCTTGCTGGCAAACCCCATGTCGCAGGCCAGGCTCTCGAGAAAATACTTGACCTCGGCAGTGCGGCCATAGGTTCGCACATCAGCCAGCAAGGAGGCGGTGACATTGCCTTTACCGGCCTTGTACTCGTCGACGAAAGCATCGGTGGTGTAGTACTGGCGCGGTTCCGGGCTCTGCCCGGGCTTGAGGATGAAAGTGCCCATTTCGATGTTCAGGTGTTCCATGAAACACCCGCCGACCAGCCCTTCCTTGCTCACCACGCCTGCGGCCACCAGGGTCTCGCTGTTCAACAGTTGCCGAGCATTCTCGATGGCGCCTGCGGCCAGAATGAAGTTGCTTGCCACCAGGCGTTGACGATTGCGCTCATAGTCGGACAAAACCACCGCAGCCAAGTGGCCGGAAGCCTTGTCGAACTCCAGGTCAACGCAATTACAGTGGATGAATACGTCCAGACCTGGGGTCTGTTCCAGTGCTGTAGCGTACTTTTGCGCAAAACGGGTCGGTGTGCTGAGCAGAAAGCAGTCCGCCTCGAAGTCACCGCCATCGAGGCCGGTATTCATCGCGCGAAATTCCGCGCCAGGCACCAGGTCGACAATCTCCATCGCTGCCGGCAGAAAGCCTTCGATCTCCGAGTAGGGAATTGGCCAACCCGGCAAGTCGCCTGGCGGGGCAACGGCAAAATCCGAAGGCGTGAATGGCCGGCACCGGCCAGCCCAGTGATTGGAGGTGCCCCCCAGGTAACGCAGGCGGGATTCCTCGGCATACAGCTCCAGGCCGGTGGATGAGCACGCGTACAAGTCTTGCGAGTACGCCGCATATTCGCGGCCCCCGCCTTCGGCGATCATTACGCTCCAGCCGGCGGCTGCCAGGCGCAAGCCCAGGGTTATACCCGCCGGGCCGGCCCCGATGATGCCGAAATCGTAGTGGTCGCGCAGCGCCTTCTGCTGCTGAAAGTCCTTGATCATGCTGACGCGTTCCGGAAGTAACGGGACGGTAATACCCAGCCGTTGATTACCACGAACCCGGGCTTTTCGGCGGTCTTGCCAGCAACGGCCGCCGAGGCGCCGAACACTGCGCCCCCCACGCCGAGCAAGACACAGCTCTGGAGAAAGCCTCTACGACCCAACTGCGCAGTACAAAAAGTGAGCTTCCCCATGATCCCGTGACCTGTAGCCATGAAAGTTACACCCGGCAAACTGCGCTACAGCCAGTTGAAAAAGGCCGTCAGCAGTGCCCCGCACAGCGCCCCGACCAGCAACATCGGCAGTACCACCAGCTCACGTTTGAGGCTGAAGATATCCAGTTTGCAGTTCACGTACACAACCAGCACCAGCGTTGGCACAGCATGCAGGGCAACCCCCCAGATAGCCCACTCCACCCCGCCAATCGCCAGCAGCAGCGGCAACAGTCCCCACAACGAGACCAGGCGGATGATGTTGTCCATGGCCTGGTACTTGGTCAGGCCCAAGGCAATCCACACCTGATGAGCCAAGGTATAGCGCAATACGATGAACGATAGCGAAAGAATCGCCAGCATCGGCCCTGCTTCGCGGTAGCGATCGTCATACATCCAGCCAATCAGCAATGGGCTGGCGGTCAGGAACCCGCCACAAATGAACAGCACCAGCAGGTCGACCAGCAGCCGAAAGCGGAAATACAGCGCTTTCAGGCGCTGCTTGTCGTCGGCCCGGGCCGCTTCGCTGAAAGCTGGCAGCGCCACCGCGCCGACAATTTTCATGAGCGCGGTCTGCACCGCACCCAGGATCAGCACGGCGATCGAATACACACCCAGCTGCGCCGCCGACATGCTGGCACCAAACCACATGCGGTCGCCGTACATCGCCAGCACGCCGACCATCGACGACAACAGGATCCAGCGGCCAAACACGATCAGCTCGGTCAGCGCCGAACGGTCCCAGCGCAGGTGGTTGGTGGGCCCTTCCAGGGCGGTATGCCCCAGCACGGTCCAGACCACCGCCGAAACCAGGCCTGATAACACCAGCGCCCAGATCGAATGGGTCAGCAAGCCCAGCACCAGCATGACCACCAGGCCGGCCACCTGCGAGCCAAGGTCGACCAGCACCACGCGCTTTTGTTGGAAAGTTCGTACCGCCACATCTATCTTGGTGGACTGGAAACCCCAGATGGCCGCCGACAAGCCGGTTACTGCCAGCACCATCGGCAGTACGGGAGCGGCATAGGTGGAGTCGGCCGGCCACAGCTCGGCCAGTTGCGCCAACCAAGCCCCCAGGGCCAGCAGCAGGGTAAGGGCAAACAGCAGGAAACCGCGGATGATCTGCACGGTCCAGGCGGTATTGAGAAAATCCGGATCGTCACCACGGTGGCTCTGGATGATGTTCTGGCGCAGGCCGACATCGGAAAGCAAATGCAGCAGTATCGAAACAGTGGTGGCAATGACCATCACCCCGAACATTTCCGGCAGCAGCAAGCGGGCCATGATCAGATTGCCGCCCAGGCGCATCACCTGTGAAGCCACCTGCGAGACCAGGTTCCACGACCCGGCTCTCAGGGCCCGCTTGCGCAGGCTCGCGGCGGCTGACACATCAATCGACGGCATGACTTCAATCTCTGACTGATTGGCTAAAAGTCACTATAGTTTCAATTAGCCATGATGCTAGCCGTTGCCCACCAAGGGAAAGGTGTACATAGCCAATGCCTGAACATTTTCGTGCGTTGATCGTCATCCTGTTTTTGGCGAGCGTGGTCTTCCTGATGGCGCGGCGGCCTGCCACCGACCTGATTCCGCTCAGCGACTACAAGCGCCGGCGCAATCTGTGGTTCCTGCTGACGCTGCTGGCTTTTTTCTCGCACAGCTTCTGGCTGTACCTGGGTGTGGGCGCGGTCGTCCTGTGGCTAGCCGGGCGCCGCGAGCACAACCCCTTGGCGCTGTTCTACATGCTGCTGTTCCTGATACCGCCAGCCTCGGTACAGGTGCCCGGGTTTGGCGTGGTCAACTATCTGGTCGACCTGAACCATATTCGCCTGTTGACCCTCTGCGTGCTGCTGCCGGCCGCGCTGCACCTGCGCCGGCAAAGTGACACCCTGCGCTTTGGCCGCACCTGGGCCGATAAATTGCTGGCGGCCGGCCTGCTGCTGATGAGCGTGCTCTATTTGCGCGAAACCACCCTTACCGACACGCTGCGCCAGGCGCTGTACCTGTATGTCGACGTACTCCTGCCGTATTACGTGGCCAGCCGTGGCCTGCGCCAGATCAGCGACTTCAAGGACACCCTGCTGGCCTTCGTGCTCGCCTCTTTCGTCATGGCACTGATCGCCGTGGCCGAGTATGTGCGCCACTGGCTGCTGTACAGCGCCCTGGTCGACGCCATGGGCGTACCCTGGAGCATGTCCGGCTACCTCAGCCGTGGCGGTGCGTTGCGGGCGAGCGTCACCACCGGCCAGGCGATTGTATTGGGTTACGTGATGAGCGTGGCCATCGGCCTGTTCCTGTTCGTGCAGGGCTATGTGCAACGCCCACTGCACAGGGCCATGGGTGCCCTGCTGTTGGCCGCCGGGCTGTTCGCGCCATTGTCACGCGGCCCGTGGGTCGGCACCTTGGTCATCGTGGTGGTGTTCATCGCCTTGGGCAAAGGTGCCTTCAAGCGCCTGGCGCTACTAGGTGCGGCTGGCATGCTGGCGTTGCCCTTGCTGACCGTGGTGCCCGGTGGCGACAAGGTGCTGGACCTGCTGCCGTTCATCGGCAACCTCGAGAAAGAGAACATCACCTACCGCGAACGGCTGATGGACAACTCCTGGATCGTCATCCAGCGCAATCCGTTGTTCGGCTCCTTCGACTTCCGCAACACACCCGAAATGCAGGCGATGATCCAGGGCGATGGCATCATCGACATTGTCAACACCTACATCAACCTCGCGCTGCGGGTCGGCCTGATCGGGCTAGGCCTGTTCGTGGCGTTCTTTGCCGTGGTGCTGCTGGGTATCCGTAGAGCCATGCTCAGCTTCGCCGACAAGGACGACGAGCGACGACAGCTCGGCCGGGTGTTGCTGGCAACGCTGATCGGCATTCTGGTCATCATCTTCACGGTCAGCAGCATCACCTTCATCCCGGTGGTGTACTGGTCTATTGCTGGCCTGGGCGTGGCCTACATCCAGATGGTTCGCCGGCTGCACAACAGCCAGGTCATGGAACTGGCAGAACCCGACCTACAACTCAGGTAAAGTGCATGAACAGGCTGTCCCTGCGTCATTATGTGCACCTTTCGGCCATTGCCGGCCTGGCCCTGCTGCCGCTGGCCAGCTGGGCTTCAGACTGGCAGGTCAGTGTCGATGAGCAAAATGGCTTGCCTACCGTGACACACGGCGGTGGCCCGGTCATGAAGGCCAAATTCGATTTCTGGGCTGCCAACTGGAGCTGGACCGGTTTCCATACCGACTTCAAGGTCAATGGCCCTTACCACTACACGCTGCAGGGCAAGAACAAGGAACTGGACTTCGACCTGCAGGCTGACATCCGTAAGGAACAAGCGCAAACCCTGAGCTGGGCCTTCGACCTCGACGCCCACAGCCGCCAGAGCGGTGTCATGGGAGGCGGCATGGTGTTCCAGTTCGACCCGGCGCAAATCGCCGGCGACATGGGAGCCCCGCAGTTGCTGCCCGACAACCGCGGCTGGACGTGGGGCAAGGCCGACCAGGGGCGACGCATCGAAATGCGTTTCGACCCGCCACTGGCCAAGGTCTATTTCGAGCGCGGCAACCCGTCCGAGCTGCGCGCATTCCTCTACAAGGACCCGATCAGCGCCGGCCGCCAACAGCTCAAGGCCGTGCTCAACGTGACTGGCGACATCGAACTCGGCCCTACCCCCAGCGAGCGCTTCGGCCTGGCAGACCCTGCCAACTGGCCTGATGACCAGCTGGACTGGCGCACCTCGCCGGTGGACCTGTCGTTCCTCAACGCAGCAGAAAAACCCGCCGGCAAGCGTGGCTTCGTCAAGGCGGTCGGCGACCAGTTGATGTTCGCCGACAACACCCCGATACGCTTCTGGGGCACCAACCTGTCGGCCTACTCGCTGTTCAAAAGCCCCGACGACGAAATCCGCCAACAAGCCAAACGCCTTTCGGCACTGGGTTTCAACCTGGTGCGCCTGCATCACCACGACTCGCCCTGGGTCAGCCCCAACGTATTTGGCGACGGCACCTTGGTGCGCGATACCCAGCAACTCAGCGCCGAATCGCTGCGCAAGCTCGACCTGTGGATCAAGTCACTCAAGGACGAAGGCATCTACATCTGGCTGGACATGCATGTGCAGCGTGGGTTTACCGCCAACGACAATATTGAAGACATCAGGGAGCTGCCTGAAAAGGACGGCCGCGTCGACCTGAAGGGCTACGCCTACGTGAACGACAGCATGCGGCAAGCGATGAAACGCTTCGCCGAGCAGTACCTGACCCATGTGAACGAATACACGGGCCTGGCCTACAAGGACGACCCGGCCATCGCCGCCGTGCTGATCACCAACGAGAATGACCTGACCCAGCATTACGGCAACGCCCTGATGCCGAACAAGGATGTACCGCGCCACAGCGCGCGCTACATGACGGCGGCCAAGGCCTTTGCCAAACAGTTTGACCTGCCCGCCGACCTGACCTGGCGGGCCTGGGAGCATGGGCCGTCGAAGCTGTTGCTCAACGAACTGGAACAACGCTTCAATGCCGACATGATCGCCCACTTGCGCAGCGTGGGCGTGAAAGTCCCCATTGCTACCACCAGCACCTGGGGCGGCAATGGGCTTAGCGCACTGCCGGCACTGAGCGTTGGCGATGTCATCGACGCCCACAGCTACGGCGACACAGGCCAACTGGAGAAGAACCCACTGACCAGCGACGGCATGATCGACTGGATTGCTGCCGCCCAGATCGTCGGCAAACCGCTGACCGTCACCGAGTGGAACGCCGAGCCCTTCCCGCTGCCTGACCGTCACTCGCTGCCGATTTACATCGCCGGCACCGCCAGCCACCAAGGCTGGGACGCCATGCTGCAATACGCCTACAGCCAACAGGCGTTCAACCCGGGTTGGCGCACGGCGGACAACTGGCACGCGTACAACGACCCGGCGATGATCGCCACCCTGCCCGCCGCTGCCCTGCTCTATCGCCGTGCGGACGTAAAACCAGCCACCACTCGCTACGTGTTCGCACCGACACCTGCCACCCTGTACAACCAGGAGATCACCCCGCGTAACTCACCGCTGCTGCGCACGGCCATGGAAAAGGGCCAGTTGCAGATCGCCCTGCCACACACGCCGGAATTGCCTTGGCTGAAACCCGCACCCATCCCGGCAGACGCGCAGGTGCTGCACGACCCGGGGCAAGCGCTGCTGGCCGCCGATGCCACCGAGTCGGTGACCGACACTGGCGAACTCAGGCGCAACTGGCAACAAGGCATCTACACCATCGACACGCCATTGACCCAGGCCGCCAGCGGCTGGCTGGGCGGCCGCCCGATCAACCTGGGTGCCATTCAGATACATACGAAAACGCCTTACGCCAGCGTGGTGGTCCAGAGCCTGGACGGCAAGCCACTGGGTCAGTCGCGCGAGCTTCTGCTGTCTCTGGGCACCCGTGCGATGCCCAAGGCCGATGACAAGACGCCGTTCAATGTGGAGCCCCTTGAAGGCAGCCTGAACATCAAGGCACCCGCCGGCCTGAAACTGTTCGCCCGCGATGCACAGGTGCAGTTGAAACCGCTGCCGGTGGCCTACAAGGAGGGGCAATACACCATTACCTTCGACGGCACCTACATGTCCAACTGGCTATTCTTGAAATAGAGCATAGGGCCATCTACGCTCAGGTCACCTGTAGATGATCATCCCACCTGCACGTGTCAGGGAGTGTTCACTGCGTCTGTAAACAGCAGATTCCAGGAGGTGGGGATGAAATATCTGGTTGTGGGTGGTGCGGGCTACATTGGTTCGCACATGGTCAAGCACCTGCTCGCCGCCGGCCATGAAGTACTGGTCGCGGACCTGGTCTCACCTGGCCCCGGTATCCAGTGGGCCAGGCTCGACATCGCCGACGAAGCCGCACTGGACGTGCTGTTTGGCGTGTGCCGCTTCGATGCTGTGTTTCACTTCGCCTCGTTCATTCAAGTGGGCGAGTCGGTCAGCGCGCCCGGCAAGTACTACCAGAACAACGTCGCAGCCACCCTTGCCCTGCTGCAGGCCATGGTCAATGCCGGCATCAGGCACCTGGTGTTTTCTTCGAGCGCCGCCGTTTACGGCAACCCGCAGTACGTGCCGATCGATGAAGCGCACACCAAGGTGCCGATCAACCCGTACGGATTGAGCAAATGGATGGTCGAGCAGATTCTTGAGGACTTCGACCGGGCCTATGGTTTGAAGTCGGTATGCCTACGCTATTTCAATGCAGCGGGCGCTGACCCGGAAGGTCAGCTCGGGGAACGTCACGACCCGGAAACCCATCTGATCCCCTTGATCCTGCAGGCTGCATCTGGCCGGCGCGAGGCGGTGACAGTGTTCGGTCGTGACTACGACACACCGGATGGCACCTGCATTCGCGACTACGTGCATGTTGCAGACCTGGCGGCGGCCCATGCACTGGCGGTGGATTATTTACGGGCCGGTGGCGAGCGTGCCGCGTTCAACCTGGGCAATGGCCTGGGCTTTTCGGTGCAGGAGGTGATCGATACGGCCCGGGCAGTGACCGGGCGGCAGATCAATGCCCTTGACGCACCGCGCCGCGCCGGCGACCCGCCACGGCTGGTGGCGGATGCGAGCAAAGCCATGCACGTGCTGGGCTGGCGCCCGGCGTTCGCTTCGCTGGGGGAGATTGTGCGGCATGCGTGGCAGTGGGAGTTGCAGTATCCCTGGGAGCGCTGAGTGGGCTCGTTCCCTGTAGGCGCAGCACAAGGCCGCACCTACAGGCGGACGGCCAGAAGGCTCAGTAATAGGTACGCGGCTGTTCGTCAGCCTTGTTCAACACTGTCCCGATCAGGTTCACCGTGGCCAGGTGATGCAGGCAATCCTCGATTTCCTTCTTGTTGTTCATCCCGTTGGCCACCACCAGCAACACACAGTCGAACTTGGGCATGACGGTGATCGCATCGTCCGAGCTGAGCAGCGGTGGCAAATCGAAAATGCAGATGCGCGACTCGTAGCGGTTGCGCAATTCGCCAATCAGGTTGTTTACCTTGGGCGAGGACAGCATCTCGGTCGACAGGGGCACGGGTACCCGCGTCGGCAGCACCACAAAGCGCGGCAAGGTGGGGTTGACCAGGCAGTCCTGCAACTCGGCCTTGTCCGCCAGAAGCTCGTTCAGTGCCTGCTCCATGGGCAGGCCCAGGTAGCTGCCGACCTTGGGCCGGCGCAGGTCGAAGTCCACCAGTAACGCAGTCTTGGTGGTGTGGTGGGCAATGCTCATGGCCAGGTTGATCGCCAACATTGTCTTGCCCGCTTCCGGCGTTGGCGAGGTGATGGCCAAGGTACGCCAGCCGTTCTCGTCCATGGCCCTGAGCACCTGCGTACGCAACAGGTCGATCGGCCCGTTCATGTTGGAGTTCTTGTTGTACGCGACGATGCGGTTACGCTCCAGGTGGTCTGGACGCAGTGGTACCACTTTGGTGTTCACGTAATCGAACTGCCCCGGCACTTCTGCCAGCGCCGTACCGGGGGCGGGAGACAGTGCCTGGGGGGTACCCGGGGTAACCTGATGAATATTGTTGCCAACAGCCGGCTTGATCCTGTCCATCACTGCTTTCCCTATACAAACCGAGACATGACTTTGTACAACAGCACATCCAGTGGCATGTAGAACACGTGCACCAGCCCTATCATGATAGCTGCCAGCGCCAGTGCCGCCAGGATCAGGCGATTGCGCCAGCGCCTGCGTCGGGCCACGTCGGCCCGGGTATCGATATAGGGCAGTGCCATCAGCACCCGTTTGCCCAGCAGGCTTTCCAGGGCACCAACGCCGCGCACACGCTGATTGAGCATCTCCAGCAGCATCACCAGCGCACCGCCACCGGCCGGTGCCAACACCAGGCCCAGCGCAGCGATCTTCTTGCGGTTAGGCTTGATCGGCTTCTCAGGCAACAGGGGGGGCTCGAGCAGTACGAAGCGTTCAGCCTTGTTTTCCTGCTCGAGGCTTTCGGTAATCTTTGCGCCCATTTCCTTGGCACGAATCTCTTCGTATTTCTTGCGTGCGTTGTCGTGGTCACGCATCAAAGTCACCAGGCCGCGCTCGACCTGCGGTGCCTCGAGGATCTCCGCTTCGTAGCCTTCCATTTTCCGGGTCAGCTCGCGCTTTTGCTCTGCCAGCGAGGCAATACGTACCTGGGCGGCGCTCATTTTGGCGCGGACACGGGCCACGTCGAGGCTGACCGTAGAAGCTGCAGCAGTGCGGCCACCGCTGGCTTCGAGCGCCTGGATCTTGCGTTTGACCGCCACCACATCCGGGTGGGCGTCCTTGTAGCGGGTCATCAGCCGCGCGTATTCGGCTTTCAGGCTTGGCAGGTCCTCGGGCGGGTCAGCACGGGTTGACCGGGTGCCTTCGGCAACCTTGGTGGCAAGGCCGGCATTGGCCGCAGACAGCTCCAGTTCCAGGTAGCGCAGCTCTTCCTGGGCAGCCTTGTAGTCACGGTCGACCTCACGGAACTCCAGCTCCGCACGCGACAACATGTTCATGCGCAGGGTCTGGTGCTCGGGCAAGGCATTGGCGTGGGCCTGCTTGAAATCGGCCAGCTGGTTCTCCAGGCTGGCCAGCTCGGCGCCCAGCTTGTTGGCTTCCTGGGTGAGGAACTCGGTGGTTTCATTGGCCCGCTCGGTGCGCTGCTTGAGGTTTTCGTTGAGGAACAGCGTCACCAGTTCGTCGGCGACTTCCTTGGCCACTTGTGCCTGCTTGTGCTCGAACGACACATTGAACGCCACGGTCGCTTCACCACGACCGCGCACGTAGGTGGTAAGGGTTTCGACCACGATCGCGTTGCGCATCTGGTCGATCTTGTCGCTTTCGCTGAAGCGCTTGTCGGCGAACAGGTCGTACTTGCCAATGATGCGCAACAGGTTTTCGCGGGTCATCACCCGTTGACGGATCACCTCGATGCGCTCATCGGCAAAACTGGTGTTGTTGGTCGACACCAGCTCGGGCGAAATCTGCTGTGACTCAACCAGAATGGTGCCGGTCGACTGGTAGATCGGCGGCACCATCAACGCGACGGCCACGGTCGCGGCGAGAATGACTGCGGCACTCACCCCTAACACCAGGGCTCTGTCCTTGATAATGGCGATGTAATCTCTGAGGGAGAGCTCGTAGTCAGACTTCATAGGGCCACCTGCCTGAAGTTCAGATGTCGGGGTACCTGTACGTCAACGTCAAACCAACGATCGTAGCGGTCGCATCCGGTACATGGTCCTGCTGCCGTTCCTTGTACATCAGCGACAGGCGCAGGTCCCAGTAAGGCGAAAACTGGCGGCTGGCCCATACGCTGTAAGTCTGCAGCGTGTTGGGCGACTGCCCTTTGCTGTCTTGCCACGCGGCGTCGGCGCCCACCCGGGACAACTCGGTCAGCGCATAGCTCCACACACCACGCACCTGGTCCAGTTCGGCGAAGCCGCCTTCGGCGCTCGCCACCGTGCTGCGCTCGGCGGTAAGGCTGGCATCGGCACGCGGGCCGGTGTACAGCAACGCAACCCCACCCTCCCCTCGCCGGCCACCGTCGTCGCCTGACACTTGGTTGACGCCAACGTGGGCATCGGCGCTCAAGCCTTCGGCAAGCTGGTATTTGATGCCGACCGCCGGGCTGTAGCTGTTGGAAGCGGTCGCGGTAAGGTCCTCTTCGGGCTCATAGCGCCGGGCACCAAAACGGGTATACAGGTCAGCCCGCTCACTCCAGGCGTAAGTCCAGGTAAAGACGTTCGCCAGTTCGTCGTAGCCCGTCAGCGTGCTGATGTCGTAACGGGCACGGCTGTAGGTGGTTTCGTTGCTCAAGGTACTGCGCTCGGTCACCGCCTGGCTCCAGTTGCCAGTCAAGGTGTAAAGCTTCTGCGTACCGTCGGTGGTAATCACCCCGGTATCCAGTACTGTGCCCGACAACGTCGAGCTTTCGTTGTAGCGCCCCACCAGGCCGAACCGCCCCCGCTCGGTGGTGCGCTGCCAACCCAGGCTGATATCAGGGTCTTCACGGTCATCGACGATATCCGTATCGGACGAGCGCAGCAGATGCATGCCAAGCCCCAACCTCAATTCGTCACGGTCGAAAGTGCCGATCAGGGTGTAATCCGGCGCGATGATCGTGCGCGTTACGCCCTTTTCCCCCGAGGTCAGCAGCAATGGGTTGCTGTCGTATTCGACGGATGTCGGTACCACCACCGTAGACTGCCAATTTGCCGCCAGTACCGCGTCCGTGAACGGCAAGACCAGGATTGCCGTTGCAATGCGAGTTGTTCTAAGAAGAGGCATTAAATATTCTTATTAAAGGCAAGATCAAGGAACGACCAGCGTATCGCCAGCCTGAAGTTGGATGTTGGTGGACATGTCCCGGCCAGACACCAGGTCCTTATATCGCACGGGCAGGATCTTTTGGGAAGCACCGGTGCCGCGGACCACCTTGATTTCGCTTTCATCTGCAAACTTGTCCAGGCCACCCGACATGCTCAGCGCCTGCAATACCGCCGTGGGGCCTGCCATTTGCACGGGCCCGGGTTTGATCACTTTACCCTGTACATAGACCATGTTGCCGGCAATGCTTTTGACGACAACGCTGACGTTAGGGTCGGGGAGGTATTTTTCGAGTTTGGCAGCGACCTGCTTTTCGACTGCCGTCACGTCCAGCCCGGCAACATTGATGCGCCCGGCCAGGGGGAAGGTGATACTGCCATCGGGAAGTACGGTGGCTTCTTGACGCAGGCTTTCTTCCTGCCATACCGAAACCATCACCACATCGCCGGGGCTGAGCAGGTAGGCAGCACTGCTCTGATCGGCGTTGCCAGCGCCGGACCACACCGTCAGCATGCAGAAAGCGGCAAACATTGAACGCACCATGAGGGTCCCTCCGGCCAAATGGCCCGACAAAGAGCACTGAATGAGAACAACACACCAACTCTCGCTCCGCTTCACGGCGCACTGCTGCCGCGATGGCCTCGACCTTCCTGGAGGCCCTTGCCTTGACGCTGCAAGCGCGGCTGCAACGCCCTGTAAACATTGGCCCTACGGGCTACTGGGAATATAGCAACGGTTGGAGAATTCACAAGCCATGCCTGTGGACTCGCGGCAATGGGCAGTCACTTCAGGTACAAGGTATCCGGTTCAGATCTTTCTGCGGTTGGCAACAGCAACAAAACCGACGACAGCAAAGGCAAAGAACCAGCCTGCAGTTGAAACAGGAATGATACTGTTTTGATTTATATACGAATCTGCCGCGCGGGCAGCACCACTTAGCATCACCAGCAAGAACATGGATTTGATTATCAGAGTCGTGCGCATACTCCCCTCCTAAAAACAGGAAAATCAATTAGTTATTGGCGCGGTGTTGCGGGAGTTGTTTCGTTGTTGATTTGAGCTTATGGGCACAATGACACTACGTCAATGATCCGACACCATAATAAAATTCAATGGGCGCCGGGCGAGTTCGTCAAAAAAACGACATGCAGTTTATGCAAGAGAGGGCTGCCGCGATGGATCTGGCGTTTCACAGCTGAGAACAAGGGGCATACCTGCCCCCTGATGTTTCATTCGTCTGCGTGGTGAACCACGACCAGTAATTGCGCCGGTGAGACACCTACCGAGCGCAGCCGGTGCGGCGTCTGGGCGTTGAAATGCAGGGCGTCGCCCTGCTCCAGCAGCACCCGCTCACTCATGAAGTCCACTTCCACCTGGCCTGCGTGAACAAACAGGAACTCTTCGCCCTGGTGTTCCTTGAACGTGGGGTCGCTGAACTCGGACGGCGGCTGAATCAGAAACGGCAGCAGGCTGCGCTGACCAACCTGACTGGTGAGGGCCGCGTACCCCGGCCCTTGCCCATCGCCAACCAGGGCCTGGCGCTCGGTATGGCGCACCAGGCTGTAGCGGCTCTGCCCAACCTGTTCTTCGGCGAACAGCTCTTCGACGTTGACGTTCAGCGCTCTCGCCAGTTTCAGCGCCGCGGCGATCGAGGGCGTGTTGAGGCCGCGCTCGACCTTGGACAGGTAGCTTTTGGTCATGCCAGTCTTTTCGGCCAGCATTTCCAGGGTCATCCCCAGTTTCTTACGCAGCAGTTTCAATCGGATAGACATGTGACGCGGGTTTCCCAGGCTGAGGCAGCCATGATACGCGTCTGAAAGCTGACGCCAAGCCTGCAGAGGCCTTGAATCAAGGCATCACTGGCGGTAAGGCAAAGCTTCGCGCTATAGGGGTGGCGAGTTGGCCACCCCATAACAGGCCCCTTCGCAGCACAAAGCTGTGCCTACAAGGGGCAGTCTGTAGCGGGCAATCAGAATGTCATTTCCTTCACATCATCCGGCACGATCAGCTTGCCGGCGGTTTTCTCGATGATTTCCTCGACGCTGACCCCGGGTGCGGTCTCGCGCAGGATGAAGGCGCCGTCTTCGATTTCCAGGTAGGCCAGGTCGGTCAGCACCTTGCGGATGCAGCCCGCACCGGTCAGCGGCAGGCTGCACTGCGGCAGCAACTTGGACTCGCCGTCCTTGGAGGCGTGGGTCATGGTGACGATGATGTTGTCGGCGCCGGACACCAGGTCCATGGCCCCACCCATGCCCTTGACCAACTTGCCAGGAATCATCCACGAGGCGATGTTGCCCTGCACGTCCACCTCGAAAGCACCCAGTACGGTCAGGTCGACGTGGCCGCCACGGATCATGGCGAACGATTGTGCCGAATCGAAGATCGAGGCGCCGCGGCGGGCGGTGACAGTTTGCTTGCCGGCGTTGATCATGTCGGCATCGAGGGTGCTTTCGGTGGGGAATTCGCCCATGCCGAGCAGGCCGTTTTCCGATTGCAGCATCACATCCATGTCGGCGGGTACATAGTTGGCCACCAAGGTGGGGATGCCGATGCCCAGATTGACGTAGTAACCATCCTTCAGTTCACGGGCAACGCGTTGCGCCATCTGTTCGCGGGTCAATGCCATGGTCAGGATCTCTTTATTGTTCGGGTGGATGGCGCTCAGGCCTTGACGGTGCGCTTTTCGATACGCTTTTCGAAGGTGCCGACGATGACACGGTCCACGTAGATGCCCGGGGTGTGGATTTCGCTTGGCAGCAGCACGCCGGGCTCGACGATTTCTTCCACTTCGACCACGGTGATCTTGCCGGCGGTGGCCGCCAGCGGGTTGAAGTTTTGCGCAGTGTTGCGGTACACCACGTTGCCGTAGTGGTCGGCCTTCCAGCCCTTGACGATGGCGAAGTCACCGGTGATGGATTCTTCCAGGATGTACTTGCGGCCCTTGAACTCGCGAACTTCCTTGCCGTCGGCAACCGGGGTGCCATAGCCGGTAGCGGTGTAGAACGCCGGGATGCCGGCACCACCTGCGCGCATTTTCTCGGCGAGGGTGCCCTGTGGGGTCAGTTCCACTTCCAGCTCGCCACTGAGCAACTGGCGTTCGAACTCGGCGTTTTCGCCCACGTAGGAGGCGATCATCTTGCGAATTTGCCGGTCTTCCAGCAGCACGCCCAGACCAAAACCGTCCACACCGCAGTTGTTGGAGACCACGGTCAGGCCCTTGACGCCACGCCGCTTGATTTCGCTGATAAGGTTTTCCGGGATGCCGCACAGGCCGAAACCACCGGCCAGTACCGTCATGTTGTCGCTCAGGCCTTCGAGGGCCTGTTCATAGGTTGCAACGCGCTTGTCCAGTCCGGCCATGCTGATCCGCCTTTTGTAGTTGTTTAACCGACGAGGCTGTCGGTGAGCGTGTGCAGACATCTTCACCGCAAGCGACTGATTTGTTAATTTTGTTTTCGTCATCGATTGATAATTTTTACAAAACAAACGATAGGCCCGACATGAACGTCAAACAATTGCGCGCCTTTGTCGCCGTGGCCAAGTACCAGAGCTTCGCCCAGGCCGGTGAACACCTGCACGTTTCGCAGCCGGCACTGAGCCTGACCATCAAGGCGCTGGAAGAAAACCTCGGCGGCGCCCTGCTCAGCCGCACCACGCGCAGCGTCAGCCTGACTGCCGAAGGCGAAGTCCTGTTGCCACTGGCACGCCGCCTGCTTGCCGACTGGGACGACACCGAAGAGATGCTGCGCCAGCGCTTCACCCTGCAATTGGGCCGTGTGTCGGTGGCGGCCATGCCGGCTTTTGCCGGCAACCTGTTGCCCCACGCGCTCAAGGTGTTTCGCCAGCGCTACCCCAAGGTCAACGTCACCGTGCATGACGTAATCAACGAACAGGTACAGGAACTGGTACGCCATCGCCGCGTCGAACTGGGCATCGGCTTCGAGCCGGATAACATCGATGGGCTGGACTTCCATCCGTTGTACATGGACCGCTTCGTTGCGGTAGTGGCCGCCGACTCACCCTTGGCACTGCTGCCCCAGGTCAGCTGGGCACAGCTGATGGCCGAAGATTTCGTGGCCCTGCAGCGCCCTTCGGCAGTGCGCCTGCTGATGGAGCAGAATGTGGCGGCCCGCCACGGCAAGCTGGCAGTAGCGTTCGAAAGCCACCAGCTGACGACCATCGGCCGCATGGTTGCCAGCGGCCTGGGGGTCAGTGCCGTGCCGGCGCTGTGCATCAACCAGATGCAGGAACTGGGTGCCCGCTGCGTCACCTTGGTCGAGCCCACTGTCGAGCGGCGCATCGGCGTGATTGCCCTCAGCGAGCACAAGCTTTCCACTGCAGCGCAAGCACTGCTTGAGGTGCTTCTTTCCAATACCCGGATCCCGGAGGTGACATGCGATACGTAAATCTGGCAGGCACGAGTGTTCCAGCCATCGGCCAAGGCACTTGGTACATGGGCGAAGACCCAGGTCGCAAGGCTGCCGAAGTCGCGGCGCTGCAACAGGGCATCGAGCTGGGCCTGAACCTGATCGACACCGCCGAGATGTATGCCGAAGGGGGGGCAGAAGAGGTCGTAGGTCAAGCCATTGCCGGGCGCCGCGACCAGGTATTTCTGGTCAGCAAGGTCTACCCGCACAATGCCAGCCTGCGCGGCATGGCGGCTGCCTGCGAACGCAGCCTCACCCGGCTGGACACCGACTGCATCGACTTGTACCTGCTGCACTGGCGTGGCCAGCACCCGCTGGAGGAAACCGTCGAAGGCTTCGAGCGTTTGCGCGAGCAAGGCAAGATCAAGCGCTGGGGCGTGTCCAACTTCGACGTCGACGACCTGCGCGAGCTGCACAACCCTGATTGCGCAACCAACCAGGTGTTGTACAACCCGGCCCAGCGTGGCATCGAATTCGACTTGCTACCGTGGTGCGAAAAACGTGGCTTGCCGACCATGGCCTACTGCCCGCTGGCTCAGGCCGGGCGCTTGTTGCAGCACCCGGTACTGGCGGAAATCGCAGAGCGCCATGGCGCCACACCGGCCCAGGTCAGCCTGGCCTGGGTGACCCGCGATGACGGCGTGATCGCCATCCCCAAGGCGGTGGCGCCCGAGCACGTGCAGCTCAATGCAGCAGCGGGAGCGCTGACCTTGACCAGCGAAGACCTGGGGGCGATCGACCGGGCGTTCCCTGCGCCGACGCACAAGCAGCGGTTGGCGATGGTGTAACCGGCGAGCGCAAGCTGGATCAGTAGATGACCCCTGTGGGCGCTGGCATGCCCGCGAACACCGGCAAGGCCGGTGCCCTGCAACGCGGTGCCTGCTTCGCGGGCTCGCCCGCTCCCACAAGGAACCGCGCAAGTACCGAGCGTTGAGCAACTGCGCCACCACCGCCCGCCGCTGCCGTTC